>JBCCHI010000016.1:0-43684 GCA_039028815.1 Pseudomonadota bacterium | reverse complement strand
GGACAGAGCGGCGCTGCGGGCGAGTGCAGATCCGGTTCGGTCGGCCAGGCCGTCGGCCGGAGCAGCCTGACGGCGCCCGCGGTCGGCGCTGCGTCCGTGTTCTTCATCTTTCCCGAAATACTCCGGGGAGCGCGAGGGGCTGGCCCCTCGCAAAAAAAATGCAGCGCGAGGGGCAGGCCCCTCGCACCCGCTGCCCGCGGCCGACCGGCCCCGGGCGAAACAGCGGAGCGACCGCACATAATTCGCTTGTCGCGCGAAACGGCCCATGTCTAAGGTTGTGTCATTGCGAACGCGCGGGACGCGCATGTTGAACGGGGTGAAGCTATGGAAGACGGCATTGGTTTTTTCGACCTGATCTGGTCAATTTTCTGGTTGTTTCTGATGGTGGCATGGTTCTGGGTGATGATCTCGGTCGTGTCCGACATCTTCCGCTCAAAGGACCTGAACGGCATGTCCAAGGCGCTTTGGATCGGCGGGGTGATCCTGCTGCCGTGGCTGGGCGTTCTGGCCTATCTGATCATTCGCGGCGACAAGATGGAAGAGCACAACAAGGCGGCGCTGGCCAAGATGGAAGACGCGCAGCGGGACTATATCCGCTCTGTCGCCACGGTCTCGGCCGCGGACGAGCTGGAACGGCTGTCGGCGCTGAAGGAAAAGGGCGTGCTGAGCGAGGACGAGTTCAACGCCCAGAAAGCCAAACTGCTGGCGTCTTAGGGGGCGGGGCGGTGCGCGCGCTCTGTGCGGTACTGATCTGGCTGGTCACGGGCCTGCCCGTGACGGCCGGTGACGGGGTTCTGAATGTCGCGATCGCCTATCGCGAACGCATTGCGCTGCCGCCCGACGCGGTGGCTCAGGTGGTGCTGCTGGACACGTCGCGGCAGGATGCGCCCGCCGTTCGCCTGTCCAGCCAGCGTTTCGCGATGACCGGCGTGCCGATGGCCGTGGAGCTGCACTATGACCCTGCGCTGATTGATGATGCGCACAGCTATTCGGTCTCTGCCGAAATCCTGTCCGGCGACACGACGCTCTTTCGCACGACATCGAACAATCCGGTGATCACCCAGGGTGCGCCGGGCAGCGTTGCGCTGACGTTGACGCAGGTGAGTGCGTCCGACACCGGTTCGGGGTCGCAACCCCGGATCACCGGGCTGGCCTGGGCGGCCTACGAGATCGGCGGCCGGGCGATCGCGCCAGAGGACCCGCCCACGCTGACGCTGGATGGGCAGGGCCGCTTTGGCCTCTTTTCCGGCTGCAACCGGTTTACCGGAACCGCCACGATCGGCGACGGCACGATCGCGTTTCCCGAGAACTTTGCAGGCACGCTGATGGCCTGCCCTGAAAACCGCGAACAGCTGCAGCAACAGACGCTTGACGCGGTGCGCGCGGCCACCGCTTTTGTGCGCGATGGCGACCTGCTGGCGCTGACCGATGCGTCGGGCACCGCCACGATCCGGTTCCGCGCGCAGCCCGAATAGGCGCGCCCTGCCGCCCCGACGCATGTCGCGATTGCCAGCGCGGCGCGGCTGACCTATGGCTGGACCGGCCTGTTCCAAACCATGATTGCCGCGATGGACCGCCCGGACGCACCTCAGACGGGGCCTGAACAGCCTCTCGAACGCTCTGTCGAGCAGGACACCGACCTGTGGTCGGTGGTCACCGTGACCGTGGGCATCACCGTGTTCAGCGTGGCGCAGGGGCTGACCTATCCGCTGATCGCGCTGATCCTGGCGCAACGCGGCGTGTCCGACGCGATGATCGGGCTGAACGCGGCGGCCTATGTTGCCGGGATCGGGCTGTCCGTGTTCCTGATGCCCGCACTCAGCCGCCATCTGCGCGCCAGTCAGGTCATCGTGGCCGGTCTTCTGGGCACGGCGCTGGTTGTCTGCGCGCTGGCGGTGACCGAGTCGCTTGCGGCGTGGTTCGCGCTGCGCTTCCTGATGGGGGGCTGCGTGAACGCGATCTACGTCTTTGGCGAGGCCTGGCTGAACGCCGCGACGGCGGACCGCATCAGGGGCCGGGTTTCGGGCATCTACAGCGCCGGCATGTCGACGGGATTTGTCGCCGGACCGCTGGCGATTCCGCTGTTCGGCACGGCAAACGGTCTGGGCTTCGCGGCCTGCGCGCTGCTGCTTGCGGCGGTGGCCTTTGTGCTGTCGCTTGTCGCCCGGCGGGCGCGCATCGAGCCGGAAAAGCCGGTTTTGTCCGATGTGCCCGCCTTTCTGCGTGCGGCCCCGGCGCTGGCCGCGCTTGTGCTGCTGTTCGGATTCACCGATCTGATCGCGCTGGCCATGTCGCCGGTTCACATGATCAACGGCGGCGCGACCGAGGCGGCGGCAGCGGCGTTGGTGGCGGTGCTCTGCGCGGGCATGGTGCTGGCCCAGCCGCTGCTGGGCGTTCTGCTGGACCGTGTGAACCGCTGGACCGTCGCGCGCGGCTGTCTGTGGACCTCAGCGGCGGTGTTCGCCGTGCTGACGCTTGTGCCGGTCTCAAGCATGCTGATCTGGCCGCTCGCCGCGCTTGGCGGCGGTGCGATATCGGGTCTTTACACCTGCGCGCTGGCGATTCTCGGCCGCGCCTGCAAGGGCCGGATGCTGGTGGCGGGGGCCTCTGTCTTTTCGCTGGCCTATGCCGGTGGCGGGCTGATGGGCCCGGTGATCTCCGGTGGGCTGAGCAGCGTCGCGCCTGGGTTGCTGTTCCTGCCGATCGTGGGGGTCGGGATAGTGGGCGCGCTGCTGCTGGCGCGACAGCGCTGAGGCCCCGGCCGCGGGCGGGCGCCGGTGGTCAGCGGGCCACGGGGTCCGCGCCGGTGTCGCCGGGCGGATCGGGCTCGAGCACAGCGTCGAACAGGGCACGGGTGTAGGGGTGCTGCGGCGCGCCATACACCGCGTCGACCGGTCCCGCCTCGCAGATCCGGCCATTTTTCAGCACCATCACCTGATCGGCCAGTTCCTGCACAACGGCCAGATCATGCGCCACGAAGACATAGGTGGTCTGCTTTTCGCGCTTGAGATCGGCCAGAAGATCCAGAACCGTCGCCTGCACAGACACGTCCAGCGCTGACGTTATCTCATCGCACAGCACGATGTCGGGATCGGAGGCAAAGGCGCGGGCGATCGCCAGCCGCTGCTTTTCTCCGCCGGACAATTGCCCCGGCAGGCGGTCGAGATACCCCGCCGGCAGACGCACCTGATCGAGCAGCGCCGCGGCCGCGTCGCGCGCCGCCTGCCCGGTCTTGCCGAAATAGAGCCGCAGCGGCTGACCCAGAATGTCCGCCGCGCTCATCCGGGGATTGAGCGCCTGGTCGGGGTTCTGAAAGATCATCTGGATGCGCCGCAACTGATCCTGGCTGCGCTGGTGCAAGGCCGGCGGCAGCGGCGCGCCGCCGGCCAGTGTCACCTGCCCTTTGACCGGCGCGATCAGACCGGCCAGCGCCTTCAGGATCGTGGATTTTCCGCTGCCGGATTCACCGACAAGCCCCAGTGTCGCGCCTTTGTGCAGGACCGCGTCAATCCCCTCGACCGTCAGCGGCGGCGGTGTCCCCGCCCGCCAGAAGCGCGGTTTGGCATAGCTCAGCCCAAGATCGCTGATCCGCAGCATTTCGGGGCGGGTGTCTTCGGCCCTGGGGGCAGAGGCGGCGGCCACTCTGGCCGCGCTGACCGGCGTAAGGCGCGGGGTCGCGTCGAGCAACGCCCGCGCATAGGGATGGCGCGGCGTGCGCAGCACCGAGGCCGTCGCTTCGTCCACCAGCTTTTCGCCCGACCGCATCACCGCCACGCGGCTGCAACAATGCGCGATCACGCCCAGATCATGGCTGACCATCAGCATCGCCATGCCTTCCGACAGCGCCAGATCGCGCAGAAGATCAAGCACATGGATCTGCGTCGTCACGTCCAGACCGGTGACCGGCTCGTCCAGCAACAGCGCCTTTGGCCGCCCGGCCAGAGCCATCGCGATGCCCACGCGCTGCTGCTGGCCGCCCGACATTTCATGCGGATAGCGCCGCAAAATGGCATCCGGATCGGGCAGACGCACCTGTTCGACCAGCTGTGCCGCCATGTCCTGCGCCTGACGTGCCTCCAGTCCGCGATGCAGCCGCAGCGCCTCGGCCAGTTGCGGGCCCACCCGCATGGTCGGGGTCAGCGCCTGCCCGGCATTCTGCGGGATCAGCGCCAGTTCGCCGCCGCGCATGTCCTCCAGCGCGGCGCGCGACATGGCAAAGACGTCCTGCCCCTTGAACCGCACCTGACCCGCGACCTGCTGCAGGCCCGAGCGCAGATATCCCATCGCCGCCAGAGCCACCGTGCTTTTGCCCGATCCGCTTTCCCCCACCAGACCCACGGCCTCACCGGGGTTGACGTGCAGATCCACGGATTTGAGGATTTCGTGGATCGCCCCGTTGCGGGTGCGAAAGCCCACGCTCAGACCCGAAATCTCGATGATCGGCTGCGTGCCCATGTCCCGTGCCACGGCCCCGCGCTCAGACCACGGCGCGTTGCATACGGTCAAGCCCAAGCGACTTGGCCAGCGCGTCCGCTGTCAGGTTCACCCCGATGATCAGCGAGCTGAGCGCGATCATCGGCCCCAGAACACCCAGCGGAGCCAGCGACATGTAGACCCGCGCCTCTGCGACGTCCTGCCCCCAGTCCGGCGTGGGCGGCGGCGTGCCGTATCCCAGAAACGACAGCGCGGAAAAGCTCAGCAGCATCCAGCTGAGGCGCATGGCGCCCTCGACCATCAGAACGTCGAACACGTTCGGCAAGAGTTCGCGCCAGATGATCGCGCCCTGGCTGTGGCCGCGCAGGCGCGCGGCGGTGACAAAGTCACGCGACACCACGTTTTGCGCCGCAGCCCGGACAACGCGCACAACCGGAATGCCGAAGAGAACCGCCAGAGTGACGATCAGCACCGGCGCGCCGCCCCCCAGCATCACCACGACAATCATCAGCGGCAGGATGCCCGGCAGCGACAGCACGGCGTCGACCAGCCGCATCGCAACCTCGTCCACCCAGCCACCGCGCAGGCCCAGATAGACCCCCAGAAGCCCGCCCCAGAGCATCGCAAGCGGCGTGGCCAGACCACAGACCAGAATCGCCTGCCGTCCCCCCTCCAGAACCCGACTGAGAACGTCGCGGCCCAGTGCATCCGTGCCCAGCCAGTGCACCGCGGAGGGCGGTGCGAGGATTTCGTTGGCGCTCATCGTCATCGGATCGAAGGGCACGATCAGGGGTGACAGAAGCGCCAGCGCCAGATGCAGGCCGACCAGAACCAGCCCCACCGCACCCGAGGGCTGACGCGCCACGTCGCGCAGCACCTGCATCGCCCTGCGGACCGGTGACGGCTGCTGCGCGCCGGACAGTTCGGTCACGCTCATGTCATGCGCCCGCCCTGTGTGCGCAGCCGGGGGTTGAGCAGGATCGTCGCCATGTCGGCGGCCAGATTGACCACCACATACGCCGCCGCCACCAGCAGCGTGATGGCCTGCACGACCGGCAGGTCGCGGGCCGAGATTGCATCAATCATCATCCGCCCCAGACCGGGATAGTTGAACACCACTTCGACCACCACGACCCCGCCCATGAGCCAGGCAACGGTCAGCGCCACGACGTTGATCGCCGGCAGCAGCGCCGAGGGCAGCGCGTGACGAAAGACGATCCGCCAGTAGGGCACGCCTTTCAGCCGGGCCATCTGAACGAAATCGCTGGCCATCACGTCGATCACCGAAGAGCGCACCATGCGCATGATGTGCGCCACCATGACAAACACCAGCACGATCGCGGCCGGAACGAACTCGGGGAAAAACTCCAGCGCGGGCGCGTCCGCCGGGGTCAGCACCACCGCCGGAAGCCAGCCCAGCCAGATCGAGAAGATCAGGACGAGGATCGTCGCGGTCACGAATTCCGGAATTGTCATGGCAAAGATCGCAAGGCCCGACACGACAAGGTCGATCCACCGATCCCGCCACAGCCCGGCCACGACGCCCAGAATGATGGCCAGTGGCACACCGGCGCACAGCGCGCCCGCCGCCAGCAGAAGCGAGTTCTTGACCCGCAGCGTGACCTCGCCGGTGATCGGCGTCACCCCGTCGACCGACACGCCCAGATTGCCCTGCAGCGCATTGCCTGCCCAGTCGAGATACCGCGTCACGGCCGGACGGTCGAGGCCCAGGCCCGCGCGGCAGTTGTCCAGCAGAGTGCCCTGCGCATCCCGCTCCAGGTAGGCCGTGCAGGCGTCACCTGGCAAGGCCTCCATGCCAAAGAAGATCAGGACCGAAACCAGCCAGACGGTGACCGCTCCGAGTACGAGTCGCCGCACAATCAATTCGACCATCGGAGCCCCGCGCACCCGTTCACCCCCGCCACCCTAACCACGTACCTGCCCGCGGGCAACACCCGCCGTCGCGCGGTGCGCGCCGGATGTGCCGGTCCTGCTGCCCGGCCGGCGCCCGGCTCATCGGCGCATGGTGATCGCCCGCCCCGCGCCCCCGGGCCAGACCCCTCCGGCACGCTGCATCCGGCTCAGCGCCGCCAGCCGCGCCGCGGGCATCGGTGTGACGCGCGGGCCGGTTGTGTCGACATGCAGGGCCAGCGATTCCCCGGTGGCGGCCAGCCAGCCGTCGCGGTGGAACATCATCTGAAAGGTGTGAAAGCGCTTTTCGTCACAGGCGAGCACCTCGAAACTGACATGCACCCGGTCGTCCAGCCTGAGTTCGCGCAGATACCGGATGTGGAATTCCGCCGTGTAGGTCGTGCAGCCGGTGCGCGCCAGGTAGTCCGGGCCAAAACCGATTTCGGCATAGGCCTCGTCGGCGGCGCGGTCGAACATCACCGTGTAGTAGCCCATGTTGAGATGGCCGTTATAGTCGATCCAGCCCGGTTCGATCCCGAACAGGGACGAGGTGAAGGGCGGGGATGCGGCGGGGTCTGACATGAGGCGCCTCAATTGGGTCGGTCGGTGCGGTCTTATCCCGGTGTTTGGCCTCCGGGGCAAATCCTTTGGCGCGTGACCGGAATTGCGTGCCGCATGACGTGCAGCACGCGCAGGTGATCCGCGCCGTCGGACGCGCCGACGCGCCTGTCCCGGCGGCCGGCGGCGGCAAGGGCTTTACGGCGCGACAAGACCAATTTATACCAATTTCATCGATATTGGTATGATCCCACGCATGAGCGCATCCTCCGACCCCTTCGACAGCGCGCTGCTGACCGCGCCCCCGGTCGGGGCCACGGTGCAGATCGTCGTCGATACGCTGTTTGCGCGGATCAAGTCCGGCGACTACCCCGGAGAGACCCGCCTGCCCTCGGAACGCGCGCTGGCCGCCGAACTGGGCGTGGCCCGCAACACGGTGCGCGAGGCGCTGGATGTGCTCGAAACGCATGGCATCATCCGCCGCCGCGCCGGGTCGGGCAGTTTTGTCACCTGGACCACAGGTCCGGCGCGCGCAGTCACGGCGGCGCGCGTGGCGGGGGACACCAGCCCGCTGGATCATCTGGTCGTGCGCGGCATTCTCGAACCCGAGATCGTGCGTCTGGCCGTGGTCAACATGACGCCGCGCCAGATCGACGCGCTGAAAGACGGCATTGCCGCGCTGGAACAGGCCGGTCAGAGCACCGATGCCTTCCTGGCCGGCGAAGACGCGCTTCTGATGCAGATCGCCGAAGGCACCGGCAATGCGCTTCTGGCCTCGTGTTACAGGCTGGCCGTCGATACCGCGCGGCAGGAGACACATGGCGCGCTGCGCCGGCGCGGTCTGACGCCACGCCGGATCGAGGAGGCGCGCAAGCGGTATGCGACGCTGTGCGCCGCGATCACCGCGCGCGACGTGGCGCAGGCGGTCGAATTCGTGAAACTCAACCTTGTGGAAGACCAGAAACTGCTGCTGCAGGAGGATTAGGCGGCCCGCCGCGAACGTCAGACGCCTCGCAGGTCGAAACACCACTGCCATTCAGCAGGCTCGCGGCACGCCGCACAGTCCTGCGAGGGGTCAGCCCCTCGCGCTGCGGTCTTTGCGAGGGGCCAGCCCCTCGCGCTCCCCGGAGTACTTCGGGAAAGATGAAGCACAGGGACGCAGAGCCGACCGCGTGCACCGCACGAGCCGCCCCGGCTTCATCTTTCCTGAAATACTCCCGCCGGAGGCACTATCCATCGCGCACGCGACCCTGTGCGCGCCAATGACCGCACGGCGACGCGCCCGGACACGCTCAGATCGATTTTGCCGACAGATCGACGCCCGTGTCCGCCTTGCGCCGTTGTTCCCACATCTGCCCCAGGTCCTGCATTTCGGCGCGCAGCACCCCCTCGTGACGGCGCAGCCAGCCGGGCACGGATCCGAAATCAACGATCCGTGCCTTGCCGTTGCGGATGGTTACCACCGGCCAGTCCCCGACCAGTGCGTTGTCGATTCCGAACAGCGCGCGGCCCCACCATTCCGCCGCGCCGAAGGCATGGGTGACCTGGCCCAGTTGTTTCATGGCCGCCAGCACCGACGCGGGAGAGACCGACCCCGCCTTTTGCACCGCAGCGTGCCAGATATCGAGGATCGCAACATATTCCCAGCTGACCGCGGTCCAGCCGCCCGGATGCGCGGTGGTGAACTCGTCATAGAAGGCCTTGGGCTGATTGAAGAAAAATGCCTTTTCCGCCAGTGCGGGATCGTCGAAGTCGGGAAACTGGAAGGTTACGCCTTCCATGAAATCGGTGCCCAGCCTGTCCACCAGACGATCGTAGTGATCCAGCGTGCAGGACAGGATCTGCCCGGTGTATCCCGCCGCGCAGGCATATTCGGTCATTGCATGAACCAGCGGGGTGTAGCTGGTGCACCAGCACAGAATGTCCGGTTCGGCCTCCAGCATCGGCTGCACGATCGCCCCGGCGGGGGCACCGGCGGCGGGGTAGCGGATCTCTTTCACGATCTCGATGCCCGCCGCCCTGAACGCCGCGCGATAGGTGGCGAGCGATGGCAGGCCCATCCCGTCCTGCTGGGCACAGAGCGCCACGCGCCGCAGCCCGGGACGCGTCCTGGCCAGCCAGTCCACGCCGGTCACCACGTAGACCGGGTGCACTTCGGACGGTGCAATGAGAAAGGGGGTGTCCGGCGACAGATCCGACGGCAGCAAGGTCGAGGCCAGAATACGCTGCGCGGTCAGCTCGGTCGCGACAGGCCGGCAGGCATCGCCACCGAGCATCAGCATCAGCTTGATGTCGTGATCCCGCAACAGCGTGCGCGCGCCGTCCAGCGCCTGGCGGGGATCGCCGCCGGCGTCGCAGGCATGGATCGCCACCGGGTAACGACGCCCGCCGATCATCAGCCCCCCCGCCGCGTTGAGCCATCGTTCCCAGATCCGGCATCCCTGCAGTCCCGGCAGGCCCCAGTCGACCGCCTGACCGCTGAGCGGTGCCAGAAACCCGATATCGACCGCGCCCGGCATTGCGACCGTCAGCCGCGGCATCACACCGGTCACGGCCATTCGCTGGGCGAAGCTGGCATTCCGCGAGGGCATCGGCCGGGCGCTCTCCAATGAATCGTTGACAGACTGGTCTGGTCACTGGCTTACTTCAAGAAACCAAAAGAACCAAATGGTAAAATTGGTCCAGACCAATATGAACGCCAACCCAGGGAGATGTGGAAACATGACCAAGAAAAGAGTTGCGGTGATCGGCGCGGGACCGTCCGGCCTTGCTCAGCTGCGCGCCTTTCAATCCGCCAGGAAGAACGGCGAAGAGATCCCCGATATCGTCTGTTACGAAAAGCAGGACGACTGGGGCGGGCTTTGGAAATACACCTGGCGCACCGGCGTGGGCGCGGATGGCGAGCCCTGTCACGGCTCGATGTACCGTTATCTGTGGTCGAACGGGCCCAAGGAGGGGCTGGAATTTGCGGACTACACCTTTGACGAGCACTTTGGCAAAGCCATTGCAAGCTACCCGCCGCGCGCCGTCCTGTTCGACTACATCGAAGGGCGGGTGAAGAAGGCGGGCATCCGGGACTGGATCCGCTTCAACAACACGGTGCGCGACATTCGCTACAATGACGAGACCGGCCTGTTCACCGTCACCGCCCGCGACAGCAAGGCCGACAGCGAAACCTTTGAGGATTACGATCATGTCGTGGTGGCGACGGGGCATTTCTCGACCCCGAACGTGCCCTACTACCCCGGGTTCGAAAGCTTCAACGGCCGTATCCTGCATGCGCATGACTTTCGCGACGCGCGCGAATTTACCGGCAAGGACATCCTACTTCTCGGCACCTCCTATTCGGCCGAGGATATCGGCTCGCAATGCTGGAAATACGGCTGCAAATCAATCACCGTTGCGCATCGCACGGCCCCCATGGGCTATGACTGGCCCGACAACTGGCAAGAGGTGCCCGCGCTGGTCAAGGTCGACGGCAGGACCGCGCATTTCAAGGACGGCACCAGCAAGGAGGTCGACGCGATCATCCTGTGCACCGGCTACAAGCATCATTTCCCGTTCCTGCCCGACGATCTGCGCCTGAAGACGGCCAACCGGCTGGCGGCGGCGGATCTCTACAAGGGCGTTGTCTGGACCGGGAACCCCAAGATGTTCTATCTCGGCATGCAGGATCAGTGGTACACGTTCAACATGTTCGATGCGCAGGCCTGGTGGGTCCGCGATCAGATCATGGGCAAGATCGCCCTGCCGGATCAGGCCACGATGGAGGCCGATCCAAAGGCGCGCGAGGCGGCGGAAGATGCTCTGGAGGATGATTACGACTGCATCCGCTATCAGGGGGATTATGTGCGCGAACTGATCGCGGAAACCGATTACCCGAGCTTCGATGTCGATGCGGCCAACCAGGCGTTCTTTGAGTGGAAGAAGCACAAGAAGAAGAACATCATGGAGTTCCGCAACCACGGCTACGTCTCACCGATGACGGGACAGAAGGCACCGCCGCATCATACCTCCTGGGTGGACGCGCTGGATGACAGTCTGGAAACTTATCTGAAGGCCTGAGGCCACGCGACGCGGGAGGGCGGGGCGGGCTCAGCCTGCCCCGGCCAGACGCTCTGTGCCGGCCGCGTGCAAGGACCCGCTGTGGTCTCGCCCCAGCGACCGGCAGAGCAGAAGTACCGGCAAGAGCCCGAACGCCACAAGCAGAAGCGACGGCACGGCGGCCTCGAACAGCCGTTCGTCAGAGGCCAGACGGTGCGCGCGCACCGCAAGGGTCTGAAAGTTGAAGGGGTGCAGGATCAGGGTGGCGGGCAGCTCTTTCATCGCGTCCACGAACACGATCAGCAGCGCCGTCAGCACCGAATTGCGCGCCACCGGCAGGTGAATGCGCCACAAAATCCGCGCGCTCCCCTGCCCCAGCGAGCGCCCGATCGCGTCATAGGTGCCGGGCACCGTCGCCATCCCGCTGTCATAGGCATTGATCGCAACAGCCATGAAGCGCACCATGTAGGCCGCGACCATCAGCCAGATCGAGCCGGTGATCAGCAAGCCGGTGTCTATGCCGAACCGCGCCTCCATAAAGGCATCGAGCGCGTTGTCGAAGGCGGCCATCGGCACCATCAGCCCCACAGCGATCACGCCACCGGGCACCGCGTAGCCCATTCCCGACACCACAACCATCGCGCGCGAGGGGCGCGTGGGACGCGTGCGGGCGCGAAATCCGATCAGGACCGCGCCGGTCACGGTCAGCACCGCCGCAACGCCCGAGACCAGCAGCGAGTTGCTCATGTAGCCCGCGTACCGCTCCCACGAGATCACATGATCGGTGCTCAGGGCCATGATGCCCAGCATCACAAGGGGCACGACGAAGCCCACCAGAACGGGCAGCAGGCAAAACAGCGTGGCGCCGCAGGCGGCAGCGCCGCGCAGGACGGGCCGCTCGATGGTTTCGAACCGGGCGCCGCTGCCCACTGCGGTGCGCGCGCGCCCGCGCTGGATACGCTCCAGCCCCGCGATGAGCAGCGCGAAACTGAGCAGGCACAGCGACAGCTGGGCCGCGGCGGCCTTGTCGGAAAACGCGTACCACGCCTGATAGATCCCGGTGGTGAATGTCTGGACGCTGAAATACGACACGGTGCCGTAATCGGCGATGGTTTCCATCACAGCCAGAAGCGCACCGCCCGCGATCGCGGGCCGGGCCATGGGCAGGGCGACGCGGCGGAATGCCTGCATCGGTGTGCAGTTGAGCGTGCGGGCCACCAGAAACACGCTGCTCGATTGCTGCCGGAACGAAGCGCGTGCGAGAAGATAGACATATGGATAGAGAACCGCCGTCAGCATCATGGCGGCACCGCCAAGCGAGCGGATCTCGGGAAACCAGTAGTCGCGTGGCCCCCAGCCCGTCACGTCGCGCAGCATCGTCTGCACCGGTCCGGGGTGGTCCAGCAGGTAGGTGTAGGCGTAGGCCATGACATAGGCCGGAAACGCCAGCGGCAGCGCCAGCGCGATCTCCAGCCACCGCGCTCCGGGGAAGCGGTAGACGGTGACAAGCCATGCGGTTCCCGATCCGATCACGATGGTTCCGACGCTGACAATCGCCACTAGATGCACCGTTGCGATCACGTAGTCGCCCAGGACCGGTGCCAGCACGCGCTGCCACGTCGACGGATCACCGCCAAGCGCCGCTGCCACCACCGCGATTAACGGCAGAACGCAGATCATCGCAAACCCTGCCGCGAACCAGTAAAGAAGTCTGTCGGTCATTGATCAGCAACCTGCCTGCGCCGGCGTTGCGGGTTGTTGATAATTTTCGTGGGTTTTGTCAAGCGATGCACCGCCGCCCGCCCGATCAGCGCTTTGTGTCACACATGTCTGATCTTTGAAGGCCTGCGGTTTTTTCGACTGGAAGCCACGGCATGAGACGCCTAGATTGAACCATTCATCCGGCGGTTTGCGACGGTCATGACGGTTTTTGGCCTGTCCTCGTTGACCGCGACTCGTGTGTTTGCTTGAAATACAATCTAAGCGTGTGTATATTTGTCGAGTAGGAGGTCAGCATCTCGATGACCCTGCACAAGAAATCTCAGCTGCCGCTGTCTGTGGACCTCCCGGACAAGCGCGACCTGCGCACTCAGTTCGGTGCGCTGTGTTATCGCCTGACGGATGGCAAGCCGCAGGTTTTGCTGATCACGTCCCGGCGGACCGGCCGCTGGATCATTCCCAAGGGATGGCCGATGGGCAATCAGACGCCGGAGGACTGTGCGTTGCAGGAAGCCTGGGAAGAAGCCGGGGTGCTGGGCAAAATCGCGGGCGGGTGTCTTGCGCTTTACTCCTACTCAAAGGACATGGACGATCAGCCTGATCTGCCCTGTGTGGTGATGGTCTACCCGGTCAAGGCGCGCGTGTTGTCGGACCGTTTCCCCGAAGCCGGATTGCGCAAGCGGAAATGGCTGACACCGCGCCGGGCCGCAGACAGGGTGGACGAACCCGAGTTGGCCCACCTCATGCGCCGCTTCGACCCGCGCGCCCTGACACGTTGACGCGTCACGCTGCGACAGCCGCGCGATGGGGCCTTGCATGAGACACGGTCGGCCTGTCGCGCGCAGCCCGGAACGACGCGTGCCGCGCAGGGCACAGCGCCGTGGTCCTGGTTCGGTAGATCTTGTAAACCCCGGCAACCTATATAAGTCTAGGTGATCCTTGAACCGGAGAGGAAACGCGTGATCAAATTCACGTTGCAATGCGAAAACGGCCATCGGTTTGACAGCTGGTTTGCCTCGTCAGAGGCCTATGACAAGCTGCGCGCCGCAGGGCATGCGACATGCGAAATCTGCGGATCCTCCCGGATCGAAAAGGCGATGATGGCCCCCTCGGTCAAAGCCGGGCGCGACGCAGAGCCGGCACCGCTGACCGGGGCTGCGACAGACGCAGAGCGTGCGATGAAGGCCTGGCGCAAGGATGTCGAGGCGAATTCCGAATATGTCGGCCTGAGCTTTGCGGCGCAGGCGCGCGACATGCATGACGGGGTGCAGCCCACGCGTGCGATACACGGAGAGGCTAAACCGGAAGACGCGCGCAAGCTCCTTGAGGACGGGGTGCCGGTGACCCCTCTGCCGTTTGTGCCGAACCGCAAGTCGAACTGAGGAACCTGCCATGCATGTGCTGGTGACAGGGGCCAATCGCGGACTTGGCGCGGCCCTGTGCGACGTCTGTCGGGCGCGGGGCGATCAGGTGACTGCCACGTCCCGGGATGCAGGCACGGACATGACGCTTGACGTGACCCGTCCTGACAGCCACGCCGCGCTGGCTGCGCGGCTGGACGGGGCCAGGATCGACCTTCTGGTGTGCAATGCCGGCATTTATCCGGACAAGGGACAGCCGTTGGCGGACGGATACCCTGCGCAGATGTGGGCTGACGCGTTCGCCACCAACGTGACCGGCGTCTTTCTGACGGTTCAGTCGTTGCTGCCCAACCTGCAATGTGCGGAAACCCCGAAGATCGCGATCCTGTCCAGCACGATGGCCAGCCACGAGCGGGCGCCGGGCGGCAGCTATATCTATCGCGCCTCCAAGGCCGCGGTGCTGAATCTGGGGCGCAATCTGGCGCGCGACCTTCACGACCTCGGAATCGCGGTCGGGATCTATCACCCCGGCTGGGCGCGCACGGACATGGGCGGCGCGCAGGCGGATGTGTCGGTGGCCGAGTCCGTGGCCGGCCTGATGGCGCGGTTCGACGCCTTGTCGCTGGACACCACCGGCTGTTTCGAGACCTGGCAGGGACAGGCGCACCCGTTCTGAGCCTGCCCAGCTGAAGATCAGGGGCCCGGGAAGGCGCGGCCGGTCTGCATGATCCGGTCTGCATGATCCCGTGTGCCCGGTCCCGGACATCATCTGTGCCATGCGGCTGTTGCCCCGAACCCATCTCTTTTGCGGATGCCGGACATTCCGTCGTGCCGCGCCCTTGCCCTTCGCCCATCGCCCGCGTAAACCCGCGCGGTACAAAACGAAGGAGTGGTGGCCACGACCCGGCCACGCGCATGCAGATGCCGCTACTGGTGATGAAATTCGGGGGCACCTCGGTGGCCAATATCGACCGCATCCGGCGGGCCGCAAAGCGCGTGGGCGTCGAGGTTGCCAAGGGCTACGATGTGATCGTGATCGTCTCGGCGATGGCGGGGCGCACCAATGAACTGGTGGGCTGGGTCGATGAGATCTCGCCCCTGCACGATGCGCGCGAATACGACGCGGTTGTCTCGTCCGGCGAGAATGTGACGGCTGGTCTGATGGCGCTCACGCTGCAGGAAATGGATGTGCCGGCGCGCAGCTGGCAGGGCTGGCAGGTGCCGGTGCGCACCACGTCGGCGCATTCCGCCGCCCGGATCGAGGAGATCCCGACAGACAACATCGTCGCCAAGTTCGGCGAAGGCATGCGCGTGGCTGTCATTGCCGGTTTTCAGGGGCTCAGTCCTGAAGGTCGGATCACCACGCTGGGACGCGGCGGATCGGACACAACGGCGGTCGCGTTTGCCGCCGCGTTCGGGGCCGAGCGCTGCGACATCTACACCGATGTCGACGGCATCTACACGACAGATCCCCGCATTGCCGGGAAGGCGCGCAAACTTGACAAGATCGCCTTTGAGGAGATGCTGGAACTGGCCAGCCTGGGCGCCAAGGTGTTGCAGACCCGGTCGGTTGAACTGGCGATGCGCTACAATGTGCGCCTGCGCGTGTTGTCCAGCTTTGAAGAGCAGTCGGACACGGCGGGCACTCTGGTCTGTGCCGAGGAGGAAATCATGGAATCAAACATCGTCAACGGCATCGCCTATTCGCGGGACGAAGCGAAAATGACCCTGATTTCGGTGGCCGACCGCCCCGGCATTGCCGCCGCGATCTTCGGACCGTTGTCCGATGCCGGCGTCAATGTCGACATGATCATTCAGAACATTTCGGAAGACGGCCGGACCGACATGACCTTTTCGTGCCCCACCAATCAGGTGGTCCGTGCACAGAAAGCCCTGAACGGCGCCAAGGAAAACGGCGACATCAACTTTCATGATCTGGTTGCGGATACGGATGTCGCCAAGATTTCCGCCGTCGGCATCGGAATGCGCAGCCAGTCCGGGGTGGCCGCGACCATGTTCCGCACGCTGCGCGACGAAGGCATCAACATAAAGGTCATTTCAACCTCGGAGATCAAGATTTCCGTCCTGATCGACCGGAAGTATATGGAACTTGCGGTTCAGGCGCTGCATGATGCCTTCGGGCTGGACAAGGCAGCCTGACGGGCGCGCCGCCGCATACCGGACACTGACACGCGCGCACTGCCCTGTTTCCGAAAGCGGACCAGAACAAGCGATGCCTCATCCACAGTCTCACACCGACAGCCGTCAGATGCTGGGCCGACTGCGGGCCGCCATGGCCGAGGAGTCGGGGGGTCAGACGCGGCTCAACACGATCGTGCAGCTGATCTCGGAAGAAATGAAGATCGAGGTGTGCTCGATCTACCTGTTCCGCGATGACGACACGCTGGAACTGTGCGCGACGGAAGGTCTCAATCCGGGGGCGGTGCACGAGACGCGCATGAAACTGGGCGAGGGGCTTGTGGGGCGGGTTGCGCGCACCGGACGGGTGATCAACACCGACGATGCGCCATCGACCCGGGGGTTTCGCTATATGCCGGAAACCGGTGAAGAGGCGTACAGCTCTTTCATGGGGGTTCCGATCCAGCGGCTGGGTGAAACGCTGGGTGTGCTGGTTGTGCAATCGCAGATGGCGCGGCTTTGCTCTGAGGAAGAGATCTACGCGGTTGAAGTGGTGGCCATGGTGATTGCCGAAATGGCCGAGCTGGGGGCGTTCGTCGGCGAAGGCGCGGCCATGTCCGCGCGTCATCAGCAACCGGTCGTCTTCCGGGGCGGCACGGCACAGGAAGGCGCGGCGCAGGGACAGGTCTGGCTGCACGAACCGCGCGTTGTTGTCACCAACCCGATCGCCGATGATCCCGCGCGTGAAATGATCCGACTGACCGAGGCGGTGGAAACCCTGCGCGTGGGCGTGGACCGGATGCTTGATACCGCGGCGACGGGCGACAAGGAACAGCTACAGGTGCTTGAAGCCTACCGGATGTTCGCCAACTCGAAGGGCTGGATGCGGCGCATGGAGGAGGACATCGCGCTTGGTCTTTCGGCCGAGGCCGCCGTGGAAAAGGAACAGTCGACAGCCCGGCAGCGCATGACACAGGTGACGGACCCGTATCTGCGCGAACGGTTGCACGATCTTGACGACCTGTCGAACCGGCTGCTGCGCATCCTGACCGGACAGGGCTCTGAAACAGGGGCGGAGATGCCCGATCATCCAATCCTGATAGCGCGCAACATCGGGCCTGCGGAATTGCTGGATTACGGGCGGCGTTTGCGCGGGATCGTGCTGGAGGAAGGATCGGTCGGCAGTCATGCGGCCATTGTCGCGCGCGCTCTGGCGATCCCTCTGGTGATCCATGCCGAACGGATCACCACCGAAGCCCTGAACGGCGATCTTATCCTCGTCGACGGTGACAACGCGATTGTCCATCTGCGCCCCGACGAATCTGTGGTCAACGCGTTCCGCGACAAGATGGCAATGCACGCCCAGGCACAGGAACGCTATGCTTCGATCCGCGACAAACCGGCCGAAACGCTGTGCGGAACGCGCATTGCGCTGCACATGAATGCCGGACTCATGGCCGACCTTCCCAGCCTCGACGGCTCTGGCGCCGAAGCGGTCGGACTGTTCCGCACCGAACTGCAGTTTCTTGTGCGCGCCCACATGCCCAGACGCGCCGAACTCAACCAGCTTTATGCGCATGTGATGGACGCCGCGCATGGCAAGCGCGTGGTGTTTCGCACGCTGGATATCGGATCCGACAAGGTTCTGCCCTACATGACCGCCCCGGCCGAACCCAATCCCGCGCTCGGCTGGCGGGCCGTGCGCGTGGGGCTCGACAAGCCCGGGGTCATGCGCATGCAGTTGCAGGCGCTGGTCCGCGCCGCGGCCGGACGGCCGCTGAGCGTCATGTTTCCGTTCGTGGCGCAGCGCGACGAATTCAGCCGGTCGCGCGCGGAGATGGACAAGGCGCTGGAGCGCGAGCGTATTCTGGGGCATCCGCTGCCCGAAACGCTGGAAGTCGGCGCAATGCTGGAGACGCCGTCGCTGGCCTTCGCCCCTGACAGTTTCTATCACGATGTCGATTTTCTTTCGATCGGCGGCAACGATCTAAAGCAGTTCTTCTTTGCCGCAGACCGCGAAAACGAACTGGTGCGCCGCCGCTACGACACGCTGAATGTCAGTTTTCTGAGTTTTCTGGAAAGTATCGTGGACCGATGCGATGTGCTGGACACGCCCCTGTCCTTTTGCGGCGAGGATGCCGGGCGTCCGGTCGAAGCCGCGTGTCTTGCGGCGATCGGTCTGCGCACCCTGTCAATGCGGCCGGCGTCGATCGGGCCGGTCAAGTCGGTGCTGCGCCGTACCGATCTGACCGAACTCTACGAGGTGATCGCGCAGACCCGCCGTGACGGGCACCAGTCCGTTCGGCCGGGCGTGATGGCATACCTCAAGGGCAAGCTCTGACCAGCCGTCGTCCCGGAGGGCGCCGCCGACCCTGCGCCGCGCCGGTGGTGAGCTGGCCGGAGGTCCCCCGAAGCGCTTCAGATGCACGGCAAACGCGTCCGGAACATACGAAAGCTCAAGGGCGTGTTCAGGAATTTTTGAGGACCCTGCCGGTCGCAGGTCGGGTTGGAGGCGGATCACTGCCCCGGCGGTATGCATCTCTGCGCGGCCACGATGGACCGGCCAGAGGGTTTTGCGCCGGGGTTTCGCGTCAACATCCAGAGCACGCCGCCCTGGCGTGACCTGAATGACGATCCGGACACCCACAACGGCACGCTGCTGCCAACCCGACAGATCCGGGCGGCTGCACGTCCCGGGCGCGGACCGGCACGATCATGCCGGGCCTCGCCGCTGATATCACCCGCGTGTGACGCCGGGCGGCGCGACCCGCGCGCGGAAAGCGGCAAGCAGAGCCTCATGCGGGATATCCGCGTCGATCGCCAGTCGCCGCAGGCCGAAATGAACCTCTGCCATCTGCTGATAGTAGCGCGTATAGGCATAGTTCGTCGCCGCGCCGGCGGCGGCGCCCAGCACCGGCACGGTTTGCGCGGCCAGCTTCTGCCCAAGAACGGCAGCCAGCCGGGGCGAGACAGAGGCGATCAGCCGTTGCAAGGCCGGGCCGGTGACAGTCATCCGCGTGCTCAGAAAGGCCAGATCCGCGCCATCGTCGTGCTCCAGCGGGCCTGCGGACGCAAAGATCTCTATGCAGTCATAGCGTATGGCGGCCTCGGCGGGGTCAAATCCGTGCTCGACCGCGACGTCCTGAATGGCGCGCAGCAGGACCGTCGTGGTCACCGGAAGCTCGGCCAGGGCCGAGGGCAACCCCCCCATCCCGCCGGCCGCGCCCATTGTGGTGGTGATCGCGCGCGTCAGCCAGCCCGGCTGTTCCGCCACCAGATCGCGCGAGCGGTGCGCGGTGTCCATCGCAAGGCGCAGCGCGCTTTCGGTGGTGTCGCCCAGCCGGTCGCGCACCGGCGCGGGCAGCGACGCCAGCAGCGATTCCGCCTGTCCGCCAATCGCGTTCAGCAGCTGAATGCCGATGTTGCCGGCCTTGCGATAGCGATCGGCCAGAGCATCAAGGCGCTGTTCTGCAAGTTCCGTGTCAAGCGGCGCTGGTAGGATTTCCCCGGGGACATGTTCGACCATGTCCTTCAGATCGGAAGTGCGCCCCCGGAAGTCAAGCGTCACGCCGGACGGGCCCGGCCATACCGTCCCATGCACCGTCGGACAGCGCATGGCCGAGCACCCGGTCCGGATTGGTGGGGTTGGGCATATCGACACCGCCCAGCCGGTCAAATCCGAACCGGCTGTAATAGGGCAAATCGCCCACAAGCATCGCCCGGTCCCAGCCTGCATCGCCGGCGCGCTGCAGCACTTCGCGGATCAGCAGCCCGCCCAGCCCTTCGCCCTGCCGGGTCGGATGCACAGCAATCGGCCCGACAAGCAGCGCGGGCGCGTCTTCGGGGCCGACCCGAACGGGCCAGACACGGATCGCGCCGGCCAGGATATCCTGCGCATCGCGCGCCACAAGACACAGCGGTGCGACGGCCTCGACGCCATCGCGCAGACGATAGGATGACAGCGCCTCGCGTCCCGGCGCAAAGCACAGGTCATACAGCGCCTCGACCTCCCACCAGTCGTCGCTCTCTTCTTGCTTCACAGCGAACACGGTGTGTCTCTGTTCCTGTCCCTTGCACCGGAAAATCGGCTGGATCGCGCCCTAGCACGAGGCTAAGTCCTGTACAAACCGATCAGCGAGGCAAATCGCCCATGTTCTATCGTCCCGAAGACGGCCACGGTCTGGCGCACAATCCCTTCAACGCCATCGTAACGCCGCGGCCGATCGGCTGGATTTCCACCCGCGGCAGCGACGGGTCGGAAAACCTTGCGCCCTATTCCTTTTTCAATGCCGTGGCCTACGTGCCGCCGCAGGTCATGTTCGCCTCGACCTCGGCCAAACCCGACCGGGACGGGACCAAGGACAGCGTGGCCAATATCGGCGAAACGGGCGTATTCTGCGTCAATATCGTGGAACACGGCATGCGCCATGAAATGAACCAGACCTCCGGCGCGTGGGACAAGGAGACCGACGAGTTTGATCACGCCGGGCTGGAGCGCATGACTTGCGAAACCATTGCGTGCTCGCGCGTGGCCCATGCCCCTGCATCCCTTGAATGCAAGCTGACCCGGATTGTGCGGCTGCCCGGCGAGACGAATTTTGCGGTGTTCGGCGAGGTCACCGGCGTGCACATGCGCGATGATTGCCTGCGCGACGGCAGATTCGATGTGCTGGCGTTCAATCCGCTCGCGCGCATGGGGTATCGCGACTATACGGTCGTGCGCGATGTGTTCCCGCTGTCGCGACCAGGCGAGACGTAGCACTCAGTCCGGATACTTGGCGCGGATGGCCACCGCGTGGGCAAGATATCCGGCGCGGTACAATTCTCCGGCAAAATCGCCGATCATGTCCTTGGGCAGACCGGCGAAGATCGCCTTGTCGAACCGGGCCATCGCCTCTGTCACGCCTCCCCCGCCGTCCAGGGTTTGGCGCAACACGATAACCGCATCGTAATAGAGCGTGAACGGATCATCCGAGCGCAGCGCCTTGGCGCGGTCCACCGCGCGTCGGGCCGCGGTCAGATCTTCTCGTTCAAGATGGATCTGCGCCAGCAGCTTGAGATCGTAGATATCGGCCCGCGTGGTGCGGGTCGTGCGGTTGAGGATTTGCAGCGCGCGGCCGTCTTCATCCTGATCGAAATGCAGTCGCGCACGCCAGTATGTCAGATAATCGTCGCGTCCAATCCGCGCCTCTGCCTCTGCCAGTTCGCTCAGCGCGGTCGATGCCTCGCCAAGCGCAACCAGCGCACGCGCGCGCCGCACATAGCCTTCCGATGCATGGGGATCCAGCGCGATCAGTCGGTCGGCTTCTCGCCTGGACAGGCGGTAACGATCCATATGAAGCAGGATGTTGGCCCGTTGCGACAGGAACCAATAGCTGTCGGGCGTGTCCGAGAGCGCGCGATCTGTCTGCAGCAGCGCATCCTCGTAGGCATCCTGCCGGATCAGCGCACGTACAAGCCCTGCGCGCGCATTTATGTCGTCGGGATCCTGCTCGAGAATCGGCTCGAACACGGCCTGCGCCTGTCCAAAGCGCAGCGCCTCGATCAGTGTCCAGCCCTTCTGACGTCTGGCCCAGTTGAATTCGGGGGCTATGGCGACTGCGGTGTCAAAGCTGATCACGGCGGTGTCGATGTCAATTTTGCCCAGTTCCCATTGACTTGCGGTCAGACCGGCCAGCGCCTCGGCGTTCACTGCGCGGTCCAGCGCGTCAGAGAAATAGCCCTCGGCCGCGGCATAGTTCTGACGGGAAAAGGCCACCCAGCCCAGGCCGTTCCAGCCATGATGCGCATCCGGGGCCACGCGCACGATCTGACGAAACACGTCTCTGGCCTCGTCATAGCGGTCCGTTTCGTAGAAGGCGTAGCCCAGCGTATCGCGCATTTCGACCCGTTGCGCCGGCGTCGGGCCCGGTTGATCCAGGGCAAGGCGGCAAATCTCGATCAGGCGCATGGCGGTGTCCGTACCGTTGAGGCAGACCGAGGCATAGCTGTCTTCGGACGACTGAATGAGCGGTCTGGCGGCCACGCGATCGACAGACACAAGGGCGGCGGACACAGCAACCGCCATCATGGCAACATGTCTCCAAACGTGTCGCAATCGTCCGACCCCGTGCTCCCGTCGCCCCGGTCGTCACGCTATCCAGACGCGGCCTTGCAATCAATCTTCACGCGCAGAGCCGGCCCGCGCCGGGCAAGAGTGTGACCTTGTGGTTCGCCCAGGCTGGCCGTGCGCGCGCCCCGTGCCGGGCGCAACATCGGGTCGTCGGGCTGCGCGTGGCGGCAGCATCGCCGAGCCGGGGCCGGCCCCACGGCAGCCTGCAGCGGGCCTGACGCCCACCCGGACACACAGGGTCTGCCACGCCACCCGGATCGGGCCCGGCGGGGCGTGATGTCAAGCGCCGCGCATCCGCACGTCTTTCAGGTACATATCTTTCGGGCTCATGTCTTTCAGGTGCGTCGACTGACGGGATGTCGCACGGTGACCGCGCACCGCCGTTGCGCGTCGCGGTCGTCAGAAATCCGTCGGCGCGCCGCCTTCCGACTTGCGGCGGGCAACAAAGTCGGCCAGTTCATCGCGAACCGCCGCGTCGATCGGGGGCGCCTCAAAGTCGTTCAGGATGGCTTGCGCGGTCTGATGCGCGCGCTCGGAGGTCCACTGTCCGCCTGCCGCCTCCCACGCTTCGAAGTTGCGCCAGTCACTGAGGAACGGCTGGTAGAAGGCGGTTGTATAGCGCTCTTGCGTGTGGGCAATGCCAAAGAAATGCCCCTGCCCGCCCACGTCGCGGATCGCATCAAGCGCGATGTCATCGGGAGTGGTGGCGGTAATGGCGGGGTCGAAATATCGCTGGATCTGCTGCAGGATCTCGCAATCCATGACAAACTTTTCCGGACTTGCGATCAGTCCGCCTTCCAGCCATCCCGCCGAATGGTACACCATGTTCGCCCCGGATTGCACGGCCGACCACAGGCTGTGACCTGTCTCCCACATCGCCTGTCCGTCCGGTGCATTGGACGCGCAGACACCACTGGCGCGCATCGGAAGTCCGTAAAATCGCGCCAGTTGTCCGGTCATCTGGGTGGCACGCATGTATTCGGGCGTGCCAAAGGCCGGCGCACCGGATTTCATGTCCACGTTCGAGGTAAAGGTGCCGATCCCGCACGCCGCGCCCGGGCGGATGATCTGCGCCAGCACCACCGCGCACAATGCCTCCGCAATACTTTGCGCCACGGCGCCCGCCATCGTGACCGGTGCCATCGCCCCGGCCAGCGTAAAGGGCGTGACCACAAGCCCCTGATTACGCCGCGCCAGCCGCATCCAGCCGTCCAGCATGGGAAAATCGTGCTTGAGCGGCGAGGTGGAGTTGATGTTGGTGTACATGTGCGGTTTGCTGTCAAACTCTGCATCGCTGAGCCCGCCGGCAATGCGCACCATCTCCATCACGTCCTCAACGCGCTCCTTGCCAAGACAATAGGCATGCGCCACCTTGTCGGTCAGCGTCAGCTTGTCAAAAAGCACATCAAGATGGCGGATGCTGGCATGTATGTCCTGCGGCTCGACCGGGTAGCCGCCGACGAAGTGAATGCAGTTGAAATATTGACTGAGTTTCAGCAGGTTGGCGCACATTTCGCGCGAACCGGTCACCTTTCGGCCAATCTTCATGTCCCAGTAACTGGGCGGTGAAGACACGTTGCCGAAATTGATGTGTTTGCCACCGATCGTGATCTCGCGATCCGGGTTGCGGGGCGTGATGGTGAATGACGACGGGGCCTTGCCGATCATTTCCATAACGAAGTCACGGCCCATGCGGACATTCTCGCCCTCGATGTCGCAGCCGCCCGAAGACTTCAGAACGGCCAGTGCCTCTTCGTTCAGAAACGCAATGCCAATCTCTTCCAGAATCCGCATTGCCCCGTCATGGATGGCCTGTACCCCCTCTTCTGTCAGCGGTTCGGTCGGGCGGTCGGTGTTGACCGGCGGGTTCCAGGGCATCTGCTCGATCGCCTGCGCGCCGCGCCGACTGGCATTTCCGGCCCGGCCACCGCCGCGCCGCTTGCGGGTTGATGTATCTGCCATGAAACACGGGCCTCCTGCAGGCGGGTTTACCCTATGCAACCACCCACGCCACGGACCGGTATGCCGGTTTACGACAGATTTTGTCGTATGTGCATCATCTCGATGCGGCGCGCCGCATCCAGGAGATATAAAGCACCAGCGCAACCAACACGATCGCCCCGCCGGCAAGCGTCGCAGGGCCCGGACGCTCGTCAAGCAGCAGCCAGACCCACAGCGGGCCAAGGACGGTTTCCAGAAGCATCAGCAGGCTGACCGTGGCCGCGTGTGTGTAGCGAGAGGCCAGGGACAGCGTGAAAAAAGAGACCGGCAGGATAACCAGCCCGGTCAGAAGAATCGCCCAGAGCGTGCCCTGCATCATCTCCGCCGGACCGGTGGCCAGCCAGCCCAGCGCTCCGGCGATCAGCGCCCCGGTACCGATCGCCGGAAGAATGGGCAGGTCCGGGCGGGCGCGCACGGTCACGAAATTCAGCGCCAGGACAAAGGCCGTGCTCAGCCCGAACAGAGCGCCATACAACACTTTAGCGCGGGTCATGTGCTCTGTCTCTGTTTCCCCCAGCACCGCCAGTGCAATGCCCGACAGAACAGCCGCGATGGCGACCCAGGTGGCCAGGCCGGTCCGCTCTTTGGTGATCAACTGACTGAGCAGTGCGGCGAACACCGGCACCGTCGCCACACCCATCAGCACGATCGCCACCGGCGCCAGCGAAATCGCGAGACTGAACAGGATCGCATTGCCGATCTGCGCCAGCACCAGCACTGCACCGGCCGGACCCCGCAGGCGCGACAGTTCTGCCTGTCTGGTCCGGCTTGTCACGCACCAGACCAGCCACATCACGCTGCCCATGCACAGCCCGCGCCAGCCGGTCATCTGCAGCGCCTCCATGCCCGAAATCCGCATCAGCAACGCATCGGGACCCAGCACCACCGCACCGCCCGTCGCAAGGGCAATCCCGAACGCGGGGCCGCGCGTCACGAGGTCAGCCAGCCGGGGATATGGCCGATATCGGGCAACACGGTATCGGCATAGGGGGCCAGATCCTGCGCCTGTGCCGTGCCGGTCAGGACAGCGATCGTTTGCATACCCGCCGCGCGGCCCGCCATCAGGTCGTGCGTGCTGTCGCCAACCATTGCCACCCGCGCGGGCGGCACCGCCACTGCGCGCGCGAACACGAGCAGGGGGTCGGGTGCGGGTTTGGCACCATGACCGGAGTCAAATCCGATCACCAGATCGAAATGAGACGCGATGCCTGCATTGTCCAGATGCGCCCGCGCGACAATCTCGGCGTCATTGGTCATCAGGCCGATTTTCAGATTCCGGGACGCAAAGTCCTCGAACAGCGGGCCAAGGGGCACCACGGGCGCCTGCGGCGCAATGGCGGCGCTGCGCATCAGTTTCGCTTCGATTGCATCGACATCCGCGCGGCCCAGACCAAGGGCCACGCATTCGGCCACTTCGCGGTTGGTGCAGGCGATGACCGGACTTGTTTCCAGAAAACGGGCGCCCTCGATGTCAAAGTGCATCGCGTCGGCCAGACGGGCGCGCAGTGCCGGGTCACCGGCGCAGAGATCCTCGATCAGATCCGCGGCCCAGCGGCTCCAGCTTTTGTGGAAATCGAACAAGGTGCCGTCTTTGTCAAAGAGCAGCGCGTCAACTTTTCTTTCCCGCATGTTCACCTTTTGATCGCAATTGCACCGTCAGGTCCAGTGCATCTCTTCACCGCCCGGAAAAGCGGCGCGTGCCTCTTTCAGGGCCGTACCCGGCATGCCATGATCGGTGCAGAACTGACCGATCCAGGCGTCATCCATCAACACAAAGTCAAGCACGGCAACCAGAAACTCCGGGTCAGCGGCGCGCATCCGCAGATCGTCCTGACCTGCACCCGTTGCGCCCATGAAAACCTCCAGCAGGTCGCTTTGCCCCGCCAGCCAGGCCAGAACCTGAAGCGCAATCGTTTCGGCGGCTTGCCGCTCTGTCTCCATGGTGCTTAATTCCGGTCAAGGTTTAATTAACTTAATCGCGTGATAGTCGAGCCCAGAGAAAGAGCAAGTCAGAAAGGCTTCGGACTATGTCGGGCAAGATATTGATCGTGGACGGCGTTGCGACGAACCGCATCGTCCTGAAGGTCAAGCTTTCGGCGGCATTCTATGACGTGCTGCAGGCGGGCTCCGGACAGGAGGCGCGGCAGATCGTGGCGCGGGCGCGGCCCGACATCGTGATCGTGTCCGCCGGTGTGCCGGACGAGGATGCCGAGACATTGATTCGCGACATTGCGGCGCGCCCGGCAGAAGAGGCACCTGCGGTCATTGCGCTGACCGAAGCAGACGCGCCGGCGCTGCGGCTCGCGTTGCTGGAGGCCGGCGCGTGCGACGTGATGGTCAGACCGCTGTGCGAACAGGTCCTGCTTGCGCGGCTGCGCAGTCTGGCGCGCCGCCGCCGGGCGCAGGAGGATCTTGCGATGGGGCCGGACGCGGCCGATGCGCTGGGCGACGCCCTGTGCGACGAACATGGCTTTGCCGAACGCCACGCCCCCTTTGGCACGCGTGGACAGGTGGTGGCGATCGAACCCGAAAGCCCGGGCCTTCAGGCCTGTTTTCACGCGCTTGAACGCGCCAGCCCGCATGACTTTGCACTGTGCACGATCGGCAAGGGCGGCAGTTTGACGGGGCTGACACAGAACCCCGACGTGATACTGATCGCGCTGGCTGAGGCGCGCGACGATCCCGGGCTGTCCTGTCTGGCCGAATTGCGCATCGCAAGTCTCACCCGTCATGCGCGTCTGATCGCGGTGGTCGAAAACCCCGACACGCCTCTGGCGGGCATGGCGCTTGATCTGGGGGCCGACGATGTGGTCGGCGTCAAAAGTTCTGTGGACGAGTTTGACCTGCGGATTGCCGCCCAGATGCGCCGCAAACGCGCGGATGATCATTTGCGCACACGTCTGCAATCAGGGATGGAAGCGGCCATCACCGACCCGCTGACCGGGCTTTACAACCGCCGCTACGCGCTTTCGGCGCTTGGTCGTTTGGCGGCGCGCGCGGCGCAGACGGGCGAACACTTTGCGGTCATGGTGGCCGATCTCGATCATTTCAAGTCAGTGAACGACACCTATGGCCACACGGCGGGCGATATCGTCCTGACGCGCGTCGCCACGCAGTTGCGCACAGCCATCTCAGAGGGCGACATGCTGGCCCGCTTTGGCGGTGAGGAGTTTCTGATTCTGCTGCCCGGTGCAGACCGGCAACAGGCCCAGGACGCCGCCGACGCAGTGCGCCAGCTCGTGCGTGAAACCGAAATCAGCCTGCCCGGACGCAGCACGCCGATTCAGGTCACGATCAGCATCGGTGTGACCGTCGCCCGTCTTGCGCCGAACGAGAACGGGCCGACGGTGGACTGCCTGCTTGATCAGGCGGATCAGGCGCTCTACGGCTCGAAATCCGAAGGGCGCGACACGGTGACATTCAACCGCCTCAGCGCGGCGTGACCCCGACACGACGCCGGGCCGGCAAACCGCCTGCGGAGGCCCTGCGCCTCAGGGTCGTCGCGCGCTCAGCACGGCCTCGAGACGGTCGGCATACTCGGCGCGTTCCTGCGCGTCGAACCCGGCCAGCATGACGCCAACCAGCGCCCGCGCCGTTGTGAGCCGGTCCACCATCAGGTCCTGTATGCGACCGAGTTGGGTTTCGATCTCCGGGGCGGCGGTGTCGGGCGCGCGCATTAGCGCCGCCAGCGTCTCGAGTTCGGTCCGCACGGCCTGCCGGTTGCCGCCCTCCGCCCGCATCCTGTCCTTGATTTCGCGGCGCAGCGCGCGCTTGTCGGATGTGCTGAGCGCATGGGTGACCGCACCTGCGTCGCCGCCGCGCATCTTGTGCGCGTGATCCCGCCCCTTGTGACCACCGCTGAACGCCGCGCCGGCCAGTGCGCCAACAACAAGCAGATTGAGCGCCAGCGACAGAACAAGCGCGATCTTCATCCAGCGTGGCGCGGGTGCGGCGGCGGGTCCGTTCCGGCCGGGTTCCGGATCTTCGCTCATCACATCGCCTCCTCGTTCAGGCCGAAACCATCGGCGAAAATGAACACGTCCGGTTCAGAACCGCCGGACATCACGCTTTGCGCGATGCGGGTCAGCGCCTCGGGCGCAGCGACACCGATCCAGACCCCCGCGCAGGTCGCCAGAGACAGCCCGGCGGCCGCGGGCCAGCCGCCAAGCGCCCTGACCCAGCCTGTGCCCCAATCGCGCTGCGTCGTTTGGCGCACGGACACAGTCCGGGACCCGGCCGAGGTCTGCCGGGCCGCCAGTTCCGCTTCGGCATCCTGCAGCACGCGCGCCAGCAAGGGCGCACCCGGATCCTGCGGGCAGGCACGGGCGGCCTGAAACAGGTCCTTCAACTGGTCGTCGTCACGTGTTTCGGTCATTGCAACATCCCCAAATCGTCTTTTCTGCCGGCCAGAACAGCCACAAGCGCCCGCTTGCCCCGCGCCAGCAGGCTTTCCACCGCCTCGACGCTGATGTCCATAATCCCGGCGATCTCGGGATTGGACAATTCGTCGATATGGCGCAACACCACCGCCTGCCGCTGGCGGTCCGGCAACGTATCGAGCGCCCGTTGCAGCGCTGCAGAGCGGGCGCGCATCTGCAGCGTTTCGGCAGGACCGTCGCGTTCGTCGGGCGGCTCGTCCACTGTGTCCAGCGGCGCGGACCGCGCGGTCCGGCGCAGCCGGTCGATGCACAGGTTTGCCGTCACACGGTACAGCCAGGTGGTGACCCGGGCCGTGCCGGGCTGCCAATCGGGCGCCATGCGCCAGAGTCTGAGCATCGCATCCTGTGTGACATCCTCTGCCTCGGCCCGGTTGCCCAGCAGACGAAAGGCATGCGCCATCACCACCGGGGTCAGCCGCAGCGTCAGAACCCGCGCCGCCGACGCCTCGCCGCGCGCAAAGCGTGCAAGCAGGACGTCATCGGATACGTCGGGATCTGTGTCGAACGGCATCTCCATGTCCCCACGCAACTAGCGAACCTTCTCTGCTCCGGTCAAACCCCGTCTTGTCCGGACCAGTGTTACTCCAAACGGTCCTCTCCTTTTGACTTTGATTTCGATCTGGCCTGATCCTTTGCCCGGCTCTTGGCGGCGTCGAACTCGGCACGCGTGACAAAACCGTCCCCATCGGCATCCGCGCGTTCGAACATCTTTCCACCGCGCACCGCGCGCATTTCCTCAAAGCTGACCGCTCCGTCCTTGTCGGCGTCGACCCGGTTCAGCATCCGGTCCAGCCGCGACTCGGACCTCGACTTCGCGCGCGCGCTCAGTTCATCGCGGGACAAAAGCCCGTCACCGTCTGTGTCCGCTGCGTCAAAGCGTGCCTTCATGTGCTGATCAAGCTCTGCGCGCTCCAGCATGCCGTCGCCATTCGCGTCCAGCGCTTCGAAACCCGGGCGCTTGCCCTCGCGGGATGATCCGCCGTCTTCGGCCTTGACGGCATTGCCCGCCGCAATCGAGACGGCCAGCGCCGCGATCAGGGTCAGGTTTTTCGCATATCGTGTCTCGTTCATTCTCTGCCTCCTGCTGTTGCGGTCCGGCTGGTCCAGCCCGCTTGATGCCCGTTCAACGGGACGCGGCCCGGTTTCCGTCGCCGGATGTGCCGATTTTCGACACCGCGACAGCGACGTCACGTCGCAGGGACATCACGCTTGAATTCAATGGCCACAAGATCGAGTTTGGAGGTGTGCTGAGTCGTTTTACTCCCGGAAGTCCCAAATGACTGACCAGATCACCTCTCCTGCCGCCTCAACGGACGAGCCGAACGGTACGGACCGCCCGCTGTGGCCCGCCCTGCGTCGCGGATTTGCACGTAAATGCCCCAATTGCGGTTCCGGCCCGCTGTTCAGCGGCTACCTTAAACTGCGCGACACCTGTCCGGTCTGCCACGAGGACCTGTCGCATGCGCGTGCCGATGACGGACCGGCCTATCTGACCATTCTGCTGGTCGGGCACGTGACGATCCCGTTTTTGCATATTGCGTTCACGCGATGGCAACCCGAGCCACTGGTTCTGTTCGCGGTATTCGCGACAATCAGTGTCACGCTGTCCCTGTATCTGCTGCCGCGTCTGAAGGGCGCAGTCGTGGCGTTCCAATGGGCGCGTCAGATACACGGGTTCGGGCACGCGCCCTGACACACGCGCCCGGACACCGGATCGAGGACCCTATGACGACGCCGGCCACAACGCCATCAGGCGAGCCGACCAGCCAGGCGGCGACGCGTGACCCCTCGGCCGTGCGAGACGCTGCAACCGTGATTGTCCTGCGCGACCGGACAACGCAGCCGCGCGTTCTGATGGGACAGCGCGGTGCGAACGCGGCGTTCATGCCGATGAAGTTCGTGTTCCCCGGAGGCGCTGTGGACACAGGCGATTCCGACGTACCGCTCGCCCGAGAGATCGCACAAGGCTGTGCCGTGCGACTGGCCGAGGCCTGCACCGCCGATCTGACGCATGCGCTGACAGCCGCCGCCATCCGCGAGCTCTGGGAAGAAACCGGTCTGATCCTGGGACAGCGCGGGACCTGGCCCGGTGACGTACCCGCCGATTGGCTTGGCTTTGCCGCGGCCGGGTTTCTGCCGGATGCAGCGCCGCTGCAATTCGTCTTCCGCGCCATCACACCGCCGGGCCGGCCGCGCCGCTTTGATGCAAGGTTCTTTCTGATAGATGCCGATGCGCTGTCCAGCGATCCCGATGACTTTTCCGCCGCCAGCGATGAGCTCGCGCACCTGCACTGGGTGGCGCTCGACGCCGCGAAAACCATAGATCTTCCCTTCATTACAGAAGTTGTCCTGGCCGAGGTCGCGGCGCGCGTGGACGATCCATCGCCACCCGCTTCGGTGCCGTTCTTCCGAAACGACGATGAACAGAGCCTTTTTCTGCGCCTGCGCGGACTGGCGCGCTGAGGTGATCCCCCTCGAACCTGCGGCATCCGGCAAAACGGCCAGGCACGCGGCATGACACGACGCGCTGTCCGCGCATGTCTGGCCGATCGCGTCAGCTCAGCAGAACAAGCAGCAGGATACTGGCCGTCAAAAGCGCGATCCCGAAGTATTCGCGCCGCGTGATCCGCTCGCGAAAGAACAGCACGGATGCGATGATGGAGAATACAACCTCGACCTGCCCCACCGCGAAAACATAGGCCGCGTTCTGAAGCGCAAACGCCGTGAACCAGCCCACGCTGCCGGCAAGCGACGCCAGTCCCATCCAGACCGCTGTCGCCCGCGCCCGCCAGATGTTGCCAAGTTCCCCCGGTTCACGCCAGCGCAGATACACCGCCATGCCCACGCTCTGCGTGAGCGTCACCGCCGCCAGAGTCAGACAGGCGCGCACAAACGCGTCTTCGCTGGCCACCTGCAACGTCGCGCCACGATACGCCACGGCCGAGACGGCAAAAAACGCGCCCGAGGCAAGACCAAGCACAGCCGCGCGGCTGCTCAGGCGCCGCCAAAGCCCACCGCGGCCTTCCGGCGCCTCCGACAACACCAGCACCCCCACAAGACCGATCAGAATGGCCACCAGACCCGCCAGGCTGATTCTGTCGCCCAGAACCAGAAGACCCACAATCGCAGTCTGCACGACCTCGGTCTTCTTGAACGTGATCCCGACGGCAAAGTTGCGCTCTGCAAACAGCAGAACAACGAACCACGTGGCCAGAATCTGCGCCAGCCCCCCCGCCAGAACATACAGCCAGAACAGCATGCCCGGATCGGCAACGCGCGCGCCCGTCCACAGACAGGTCCCCGTGGCCAGAACAACCGCAAACGGCGCCGCAAAGGCAAATCGCGCCATGGTCGCGCCCAGAGGGCTCAACCGGCCCATGCTGAGCATTTTCTGCAGCATGAATCGCAGCGTCTGGAAAAACGCCGCCATAACGGACAGAAGAATCCACGCCTCGATCATCCGGTCTTAGTGACCCGAAATCACTCTCCCGGCCAGAGCGGATGCGGCACCGGCTCCTTGGCGCGCAGAAAATGCCGTGCAAAGACCTCGCGATAGGAACGGTAGTAATAGCCGTCGTTGCGGTCCAGATACCCGTCCCTGTTCTGCGCCCAGAGACCCGGCAGATCGTACCAGGCGACACGGGGATGGGCATGGTGCACCGCATGCAGATTGTTGTTGAGGAAGATCAGCGCCAGCGGACCACGATCCTCGATGACGACGGTTCGGCCACAGGCGCGCTCATGCGCCCGATGTTCCAGAAACGTGCGGATCTTGAGGATCGACATCGCGCCATAGCAGGCAACCAGATACGCCCAGACCGGCATCGGCGACAGCGCAACCGCCAGCAGAACGATACCGGCGCCCGGGATCTGCAGGGCCCAGGCCATGCGCACCGCGCGATCACCGGACAGACCGGCTTGCAGATCACCCCGCCAGAAGAAAAATAAGCCGATCGCAGGCCCCAGGCACAGTCGTCCTGCCAGTGTGTTGTTGGCATTCAGAAGCGCACGCACCGGACCGGACAGACCCGACCAGACCGCCGGGTCCAGATAGCCGGATTCCGGATCGTCATAGGGATCCGTCAGACGCGAATCCACATGATGCGCAAGGTGCAGATCGCGGAACCGCCGGTAGGGCACCGCCAGTCCGAGACAGGGAAACAGCAGCGCCTCGTTCAGCGTCGCATTTCGAAACGGATGGCCATGAATCGCCTCATGGGTCAGCGAAGAATGCAGCGCGAGCACCAGCATCGCCGTCACGATGCCCGCCGGCAGCCACAGCGCAGCCAGCCAGAAAACCACGCCGGCCCAGGCCGCGTAACAGACGGCAAGCAACGCCAGCGTCGGCCATTCGGCAGAGCGCTCGCCGGACAATGATGTGGTGTCGGCGCGCCGGGACTGCGCGCGCGGTGGCGTCCCCATTCCGTTCCCTCGCTTTTCTTCAGCTTAGGCGAGGAAAGCGCAGAACATAATTCAGTGTTTGATTAACAAATATAGCATTATGTGATTTATATCACCATATGACGGAAAAAATAGACAAACGCGAGCGCGCCGATCTGTTTCGCAAACGTCTGGCGCAAGCCCTTTCAGAGCGCGGCCAGTCGCAAAGCGCGCTGGCCCGTGCCGTGGGGGTTGACCGCTCGACCATATCGCAGGTGCTGACGGGGCCGGGCGCGCGGCTGCCCAATGCGCAGGTGGTCGGAGAGTGCGCGGCGCAGCTGGGGGTCTCCGCAGACTGGCTGCTGGGCCTCACCGACCGGCCGGAAACAGCCGCTGACCTGATTGCCAACGCCCTGACCATCACCGAAGCGCCCCGCGCCCTGGTGGATGAACAGATCATCGCATGGCATCGCGAAGCCGCCGGATACAAGATCCGTCACGTGCCCGCGGCATTGCCCGACATGCTGAAAACCCACGACATGCTGGTATGGGAATACGCCCCCCATCTGGGACGGTCGATCGCGCAGGCGATTGGCGCCTCGCAGGACCGGCTGGCCTGGATGCGCGCCACCCAGTCGGATTACGAGATCGCCTTGCCGCTCTACGAGATGCACAGCTTCATCTCCGGCGAAGGATACTACAAGGGTCTCCCGCCCGAAGCCCGCGCCGGACAGATCACCCACCTGCTCGATCTCTGCGATCAGCTCTATCCGCGTCTGAGACTGTATCTGTTCGACGCACGCAGGCTGTTTTCAGCCCCGATTACCATTTTCGGGCCGAAACTGGCGGTGCTGTTCGTCGGCCGCAACTACCTTGCCTTTCGCGACACAGAGCGGGTGCGCGCACTGACCGCGCATTTTGACAATCTGGTGCGCGAGGCGTCGGTCAGCGCGCGCGATCTGCCCGAGCATGTGCGCGCCCGCCGGGCGGACGCGTCGGACTGACCCCGTGCTTCCGGACCCCGGTCACAGGCCGGTCTTCATCTTTCCCAAAATACTCCCGCCGGAGGCGAATACCCCCGCCCGGCACTCAGTAAGGCATCGGGTGGGTGCGATGAATGTCGTCAATGGCGCTGCACACATCATCAGAAAGCGCCAGATCGGCCGCGCCAAGCGCCACATCAAGCTGTGCGAGCGATGTCGCGCCGAAAATCGGAATGCAGGGAAAGGGCCGGGTCAGACACCACGCCAGAGCCATCCGAGCCAGATTCAGCCCATGCGCGTCAGCCAGGGCGGCATAGGCATCGACCGCGGCGTGCGCACGTGGCGTGTTGCGCCCGTTGAGATCGGGACTGAGCGTCATGCGTGACGCGTCCGGCACCGCACCCTGCCGGTATTTTCCGGTCAGCAGCCCGGTGGCCAGAGGTGAGTAGGCCAGAAGGTCAATGTCCTCATTGACGCTCAGTTCCGCCATATCAGTGTCGTAGAGCCTGTGAAGCAGCGAATACTCGTTCTGCACCGCGGCCACGCGCGGCCCGCCGGTCGCCTCTGCCTGCCGCAACCAGTGCGCCGTGCCCCAGGCGCTTTCATTGGACAGACCGAATGCCCGGATTGTGCCGCGGTCGACCTCGCGGGCAAGCGCGCCCATCGTGTCTTCCATATGCGCATGACTCTCGTCGGGGTTCTGACGGGACGGGTCAAACCGCCAGTTCTGGCGAAAGGCATAGCTGCCGCGATTGGGCCAATGCAGCTGATAGAGGTCGATCATATCTGTCTGCAGCCGCCGGAGCGAACCTTCGATGGCGTCGGGGATCGTTGCAGAGCTGATCGGCGCACCGCCGCGCACATGACGCAGCCCCTCGCCGGAATGCTTGGTCGCGATCACGAGCGCGCCGCGCCGGCCGGTTCGGGCATTCCACGAGCCGATGATCTCTTCGGTGCGGCCGATGGTGTCCGCGCGCACCGGGTTGACCGGATACATTTCCGCCGTGTCGATGAAATCCACACCCCGGTCCAGGGCATGATCAATCTGTGCATGGCCCTCTGCTTCGGTGTTCTGACTGCCCCACGTCATCGTCCCGAGGCACAGTGCGCTGACCTCTATGCCTGTGCGTCCAAGCTGCTTTCGTTTCACCTGCACGGCCTCCCCAACTCTGTGTTGCCCAAGGTTTAGCGGAGCCTGCGCCTGCGTCTACTGTATTTTGGGAATTGAGAACATTTAGCGAACATCTATACTTTCGTCATGGATCTCAGCCCCCTCACCCGCGCATGCCAGCGTACTGCAGGACCGCCGCTGCGTATTCTGGACGGGCTGGAGGTTGCCCCTGGGCGGCTGCACGAAATCTGCGGCCCGTCCCGGCAGCTTCTGGCGCTGCTGGTGGCCGCGAAGGTGGCGGGCCCGGTGATATGGATTTCCCCCGGCTGGGCCACTGACAGGCTGAACCCCGAAGGAATGGTCGCGATGGCCGGGCCGGAACGCTTTCTCTTTGTCACACCGGCCCAGCCCATCGACCTGCTCTGGACGCTGGAGGAAACATTGCGCAGCGGGGCGGTCGCGCTTGCCATCGCGGAATTGCCCGATCCGCCGGGCCTCACCCCGGTGCGCAGGCTGCATCTTGCGGCGGAAAGCGGGGGAACGTCCGGCCATGGTGCACCACTGGGGCTGATCCTGACGCCGGGGGACGGGGGCGCGCCCGGTGTAGAGAGCCGATGGCACATCGCGCCGCGCCACAAGTCCGGCGGGCATCGCGCCTGGGCCGTGTCGCGCCGCCGTGCGCGCGCGTTGCCTGCCGCCGAATGGACCCTGCACCGCAGGGCTGGCCATTTCGGGCTGTCATCGCATGCCTCAGACCCGGTGGAGGGGCATGCATATCCGGCGCAGGGTGTCACGTCTGCGTGACAGCACGATCCGTTTCACGTCGCAGCGCGTACACAGCAAGACACACAAACGGGACAACCACCATGCGTCTCCTGCCCATGATCGCGGCCGTGCTGATGGCCCTGCCGACCCTGACCCCCGCCGCGCCAGAGACCTACAAACTCAATCCGGCGCAGTCGGTTGTCGCATTCACCTACACCTATCAGGGAACGCCAAATCAGGGGCGCATGCCGGTCAAGGCGGCGCGCATGCTGCTCGATCTCGACAATGTTCCGGGCAGTCAGGTCGACGTCACTCTCGATGCCAGGGGCGCGCAGGCCGGGTTTTTCTTTGCCACACAGACCATGAAAGGCCCCAGCGTTCTGTACACGGACCGGTTTCCCGAAATCAGCTTCCGTTCAACCCGGATCACCGGGGATCTGCGCGGCGCAGTGGTGCAAGGCGATCTGACAATCCGCGATGTCACACGCCCGGTGACGCTGCGCGCAGGGCTGTATCGCCAGGAAGGCACCGCGCTTGGAGATCGCAGCCGGCTCATTGTGCAACTGACCGGCACCGTAAGCCGTGCGGCCTTCGGCGCGGGGGGATTTCCCGGATTCGTGGATGATGCCATCGCACTGAATATCATCGCGCGGATCGAAAAGTAGCACCGGATCGCGGGACGCGACCCCTTCCATGACGCAATCGCGCTAGCGCGCGCATGACACCCGTGCAACATGCGCCTATGCGTATGATGATTTCTTTCGCCGCCCTCTTTCTGTCGGTCATTCTGCTGCAGCTTTCGACCGGCGGTGTGGCGCCGCTCGACGCCATTTCCGGCCTGACACTCGATTTCACCACCGCCGAGATCGGCTTTCTGGGATCAGCGCATTTTCTCGGCTTTTTCATCGGGTGCTGGTGGGCGCCGCGGCTGATGGGAACGGTTGGCCACTCCCGCGCGTTCGCCGCCTTCACCGCAATGGGCGCGATTGGCTTGCTGATGCATATGATGGTCGTCGATCCGATAGCCTGGTCACTGATGCGCGTGGCCTCCGGCATCTGCGTGGCCGGATGCTACACCGTGATCGAGGCCTGGCTGCAGGCCAAGGTCACCAACAAGACGCGCGGGCGCACGATGGGTGTCTACCGGGTGGCCGATATGGGCGCGCAACTGGCCGGGCAAATGATGATCTCGGTGCTGGAGCCCGCCTCCTACGTGTCCTACAACCTTCTGGCGATCATCTGCTGCGCGTCGCTGCTGCCCCTGACGCTGACCAAAGTGCGTCAGCCCGCGACGCCCGCCGCACCGCGCTTGCGCCCGCGGCTGGCGCTGGAGATTTCCCCGCTGGCGGCCGCAGCCGTGGTCGTCGCCGCGCTGTCAAGCGCAGGCTTTCGCATGGTGGGACCGATCTATGGTCAGCAAATGGGTCTCGGCATTGACCAGATTGCCTATTTTCTGGCCGCCTTCGTTCTGGGCGGGGCGCTGGCGCAGGTGCCCGCAGGCTGGCTGGCCGACAAGTTCGACCGGCGTCATGTGATGATCGGTCTGTCGGCGGCCGCGATGATCTGCTCGGTGGTGACGGTGCTGATCGAATCCACCCATCCCTCGGTCATTATGTGGAGCGCGTTCTTCTTCGGCATGACCTCGTTTCCGATCTATTCCGTGGCCTCGGCCCACGCCAATGATTTCGCAACCTCCGAGCAGCGCGTGGAACTCTCGGCCGCTTTGATGTTCTTCTATGCGATCGGCGCCATCATCGCGCCGTTGATGTCCTCCGTTCTGATCGAGCGGTTCGGGCCACAGGCTCTGTTCGTGATGATTGCCATCTCGCATGGTGTTCTGATCGTCTTCAGCCTGGCGCGCATGTTTTTCAGACCCTCGCCCAGCGATCGCACCCGCTATATCTGGGCACCGCGGACATCCTTCACGATTGGCAACCTGACGAAATCCGATCGCGAAAGAGACCCCGAACAGAGCTGAAGACGTCAGGCCGCAGGAGGCCCCGGCGCCCCGGTGTATGCACGCCGGGGCATCGCCCTCTGGCACAGCACATCCCCTTGCGCTAAACGGGCCACATTCCACTGCCGGAACGCCGAAAGCAACGTATATGGCCCGCCATCTGATCACATCCGCGATCCCCTACATCAACGGGATCAAACATCTGGGCAACCTCGTGGGCAGCCAGTTGCCTGCAGATTTGTATGCGCGCTATCTGCGCGCGCGCGGCCACGAGGTTCTGTTTCTGTGCGCCACGGACGAGCACGGCACCCCCGCCGAACTGGCCGCCGCAAAGGCCGGAAAGCCGGTGGCGGAGTATTGCGCCGAGATGTGGCGGATTCAGGCTGATCTGAGCGCCGGATTCCGCCTCAGCTTTGATCATTTCGGCCGCTCATCATCACCGCAGAACCACACGCTGACACAGCATTTTGCCGGTCGGCTGGCCGATGCCGGACTGATCGAGGAGCGGGCCGAACTGCAGGTCTATTCCAACGCGGATGGCCGTTTTCTGCCCGATCGCTACATCGAAGGCACATGCCCCAATTGCGGGTACGACAGGGCCCGGGGCGATCAATGCGAGAACTGCACCAAACAGCTGGATCCCACGGACCTGATCAACCCGCGCAGCGCAATCTCCGGCTCGACCGATCTTGAGGTACGGCAGACCAAGCACCTCTATCTTCGCCAGAGTCAGATGCGCGACCAGCTGAACGCCTGGATCGACAGCAAATCGGACTGGCCGGTTCTGACCACCTCGATCGCGCGGAAATGGCTCAATGACGGCGACGGTCTGCAGGACCGTGGCATCACCCGCGATCTCGACTGGGGCGTGCCGGTCAGGCGCGGCGATCAGGTCTGGCCGGGCATGGAGGGCAAGGTCTTCTACGTGTGGTTTGACGCGCCCATCGAATACATCGCCTGTGCAGGCGAATGGGTAGAGGCGGGCAAGGGCACCGACTGGGAACGCTGGTGGCGGACCGACAAGGGCGCCGACGACGTGCGCTACACCCAGTTCATGGGCAAGGACAACGTGCCCTTTCACACTCTGAGCTTTCCCTGCACGATCCTGGGCTCGGGCGAGCCGTGGAAGCTGGTCGATTACATCAAGTCCTTCAATTATCTCAACTATGACGGCGGACAGTTCTCGACCTCTCAGGGGCGCGGGGTGTTCATGGACCAGGCGCTGGACATTCTGCCGCCCGACTACTGGCGCTGGTGGCTGCTGTCCCACGCGCCCGAAACGTCGGACAGCGAATTCACATGGGAAAACTTTCAGGTCAGCGTGAACAAGGACCTGGCCGATGTCCTGGGCAACTTCGTGTCCCGCGTGACCAAGTTCTGCCGTTCCAAATACGGTGAAACCGTGCCGGACGGAGGTGCGTTCGGGCCGGACGAAACAGCGCTGATCGCAACGCTTACGTCCCGCATTCGTGCATTGGAAGAACATCTGGACGCGATAGAAGTGCGCAAGGCTGCAACCGAGCTGCGCACCATCTGGGTTGCGGGCAACGAGTATCTGCAATCAGTGGCGCCCTGGTCGACCTTCAAGCAGGATCCCGATCAGGCCGCAGTCCAGATCCGGCTCGCGCTCAATCTCATCCGGGTCTATGCGGTGCTGTCCGCGCCGTTCATCCCCGACGCGACCACGACACTGCTCGCCGCCATGCACACCGATGATGACAGCTGGCCCGATGACGTGCACGCCGCGCTGGAGGTGCTAGAACCCGGCCACAGCTTTGACGTGCCGGACGTGCTTTTTGCCAAGATCCCGGATGAGGATCGCGAGACATGGCAGGACAGGTTTTCCGGCACGCGAACCTGACCGGCACCCGGGACCGGATCGGAGCGATCACGCAATCGCGACTGGCGTCTTCAGCAAGGCGCGCTATCGTGACGTGAACAGTCAATTGTTTTCAAAGGTTTTCATGCCCGCCTGGCCCAGATCGCTTTGTGAAGAAATGGCAGGATTCGCGCAGCGCGTCATGGGCGTGTTTGCACAGTCCGGGGCGCGCCCGGCCGGCGCATTGATGCTGGTGATGCTCACCATGCTGGCCGGCCCGTCCAGTGCCACAGTGATTGACGGCGACATCCTGAGACAGAGCGGATCGGGGCAGTTCGTGAAGCTGGACACCGACCCGCCGTTCCGTGTGGGCGCTGATACATTTGACGATTGCAATCTATACGCTTTCGACGAGGACCAGAACATCACCCTGACCGCGCCGATCCGTGTCGACATCGGTGGCGAGATGGGGATCATTCCGCAGGGTCGCGTGGTCGCCAGCCACTACGTGTTTTTTGACAGCCTCGACGGAATCCATATGGGCTACGTCTATTTCGACGCGCCAATCCTCGGGGTTGCTGCATTTCGCGACACGATGGCCGCGACGGACTATCTGGCCAACACCGATGTGACGTATCTCAGCCTGGAATTGCGCGGGCTGGAGCAGGGCGATTATGTTTGGATCGACCCTGAGGACCCGCACAGATTGTGGGTCTACTGGGCCGGCTCCTCGCCCGGTGACTATATCCGTGTCTTCACCGAACAGTCCCCCGGAGCGCTGGCGATGTAGCCGCATCTCTGCGGGCGTGACATTTTCGGGAATATACGCCCGAACGTCGCCTGCGTGGTGCGCGCGGCCGGATCGGCTTGGTTATACGTCTGATCAACGGCATAAAGGGGACAGCATCGATGAAACGCATATATGACTTCAGCCGCAACCCGGCGCAGCGCAACTACACCCTTTCAGATCTGCAGGCGCTGAAGGGCACGGGCACCAAACTCAGCATGGCGAACCCCGCGAACAACGAAGAGCTGCTGGCCTGCGTCGAGGCGGGCATCGACCTGTTTGTCGTTGGCGCGGACCAGATCGAAGATGTCCGCCGCATTGCGCCCCATCACTTTACCGGCGTGGGGTCGACCTGGGCGCAGTTTGGCTCGACCGCCGAAATCCTTGACCATGCCTTTGAGATGATGCGCAAGGGGGGCGACTTGTATTACACGTTGCGGTCCTTCGACACGATGGACGTTCTTGCCCGCGAAGGCATCCCCGTTCAGAGCCATATCGGCCTGATCCCGACATTCAGTCACTATTGCGGCGGTCTGCGCGCCTGGGGCCGAAACGCCGATGAGGCGATGCAGATCTTCAGGACACTGAAACGCATGGAAGATGTAGGGGTCGTGGCGGTCGAGGCTGAATGCATCGCCGAGGACGTTCTGGACGCCGTGAACGAAAAGACCTCGGTTGTGACCTTTTCTCTTGGCTCCGGGATGGCGGGCGATGCGATTTTTTCCTTTGTCGCGGACGTCTGTGGCGAATCGAGTGAAGAGGACACGCCGCCCAAACACGCCCATGCATTCGGCAATGTGGGACGGCTGCACAAACAGATCCACAAAGAGCGGGTCGACGCGCTCGGCGCGTTCCACAGTGAGGTGACCGCGCGCAAGTTTCCCTATCCTGAAACCAACGTCACCATGCACGCAGGCGAAAAGGAACGATTCCTTGAAGCGCTGGACAAGTGGCGGCCGGAATAGATCAGGCCACCCCGCCCAGCAGCGCGGCATTGCCCCCTGCCGCGGTCGTGTCCACGCAGACATGGCGCTCGTGCAGCACATGGCCGGGATCAGGCAGGCCGGTGATCAGCGGAACGATCGGGCCTGGCCTGTGGGACAGCGCCGTGCCCAATGCGCGTGCAACATCTGCATCGCCCCACCAGATGACACCGCCCACATGCGCAAGATCTTCGAACATATCCGGTACGATCCGGCCATCGGCCCTGACCGCGTGCCCCCCGAGCGCCGTCACAGCCTGAGCCTGCGCCTCAGCAGCCTCTGATCCGGGGCCAAGGCAAACAATCGGATCGCGCGGTCGGGTTGACCAGCGGTTTGATTCACCGGTCGGGCCGGGCAGCGACCGCGCCTCGACAACGCCGGCGGACACCCCGGAGGCAACCTTGATCGTCTGTTCCAGATCCGCTCGTTTCATTTCGGTGTCCCAGGCCTGCCCGGCCCGGGGCCGCGGATGCGCCGTAAAGCGGCTCAGATAATGCGGCCCGCCGGCCTTTGGGCCAGTGCCGGACAGACCTTCGCCGCCAAAGGGCTGGCTGCCCACGATGGCGCCGATCTGGTTGCGGTTCACGTAGAGGTTGCCGGCGGCCACACGCTCGGTCACATGCTGCACGCGATCGTCAATCCGGGTCATCAGCCCGAATGTCAGCCCGTAGCCTGTCGCGTTGATCGCATCAATCACCTGATCGAGATCTTCGGACCTGAAGGTTGCGAGATGCAGAACCGGACCAAACACCTCGCGTTCCAGCGCGACGATCCCGTCGACCGAAATCAGGGTCGGTGCCACGAAAAATCCTGTATTGGGTTTGGAGGTTTCATGCATCAGCCGGGAGGTGGACCGCGCGGCGTCAATATGCGCCACGATTCCGTCGCGGGCGTCGGCGTCGATCACCGGGCCCACATCGGTTGACAGGTCCCAGGGTTGGCCAGACCGTAGCGCATCCATCGCGCCGGTCAGCATTTTCGTGAAATCCGGCGCAATGTCGTCCTGAACGTAAAGACAGCGCAGGGCGGAACAGCGCTGACCCGCTGATTGAAACGCGGACTCGATCACAGCCTGCACCGCCTGTTCGGGCAAGGCGGTGGAATCGATGATCATCGCGTTGAGCCCGCCCGTCTCGGCAATCAGCGGCGCACCGGGCGCAAGGTGCTGCGCCATGGCCTGTCGAATGATCAGGGCCGTCTGCGTAGATCCGGTGAAGGCGACACCACCAACCCGCGCATCAGAGGTCAGCGCGGCCCCCACATCTGCGGCACCCGGCAGATATTGCAGCGCGCTAGCCGGAACACCTGCCTCGTGCAGAAGCTGCACGGCACGGTACGCGATCAGCGGCGTTTGCTCGGCCGGTTTGGCCAGCACCGCATTGCCCGCCGCCAGCGCCGCGGAAATCTGACCAGTGAAAATGGCCAGTGGAAAATTCCAGGGCGAGATGCAGGTGAATGTGCCAACAGGCGCGCCTGCCGGTGCATGAGCGCCATAGTAGCGCAGAAAATCCACCGCTTCGCGCAGCTCTGCCACCGCATCCATGACGGACTTGCCCGCCTCGCGCGCCAGCAATGCGAAGATCTCGCCGAAATGGGCTTCGTAAAGTTCGGCGGCACGCGCCAGAATACGTCCGCGCTCGTCCGGCGCAGCACGCCATGCCGTGGCGTTCGCCAATGCCGTTTCCACGTCAGCCGGACTGGCAAAGGCCACCTGCCCCGGACTGTCCGCCGGATCAGCCGGGTTCGCGACGCCATGCGGCTCGTGCGGCGCCGTTGTGGACGCCAGCAAGGGGCGCGCAGTCCAGGTGGTGTGCCGGAACGCGCCACGCGCGGCCTCTATCCTGTCCAGCGTCGGTCGATGAGTCAGATCGAACCCCACCGCATTGCGCCGCTCCGGTTCGAAAAGCTCTGGTCCGGTCGGCAAGGAGGGTGTGATCTCTGCGATGGTCTCGAACGGGTCGCGCGCGACTGTTTCCGGTGGCACGTCACTGTCCACGATCTGATTGACAAAACTGGAATTGGCGCCGTTTTCAAGCAGACGGCGCACGAGATAGGCCAGCAGATCGCGGTGCGCCCCGACAGGTGCGTAGATCCGGCAGCGTGTGCCTTCTGTTGCCATCACGATCTCATGCAGCGCCTCGCCCATTCCGTGCAGTCGCTGAAATTCGTATGCATCTGCAT
>JBCCHI010000015.1:0-44671 GCA_039028815.1 Pseudomonadota bacterium | reverse complement strand
TCGTGATCGTCATGATCATCGGCCTTGGCGTGCTCTTCGTCGCCGTGGTCGTCGTGCCCGTGCTCGTCATGCCCGTGCTCGTCATGATCGTGGTCATCATGCCCGTGCTCATCGTGATCATGCGCCTCGAACAGCGCGTTCTCACGAAAGTCCAGCAGGGTCGTTCCCTCTGCATCCAGCAGCGCCGTGACAGATGCGTTTGCGGACAGTGTGTCAATCGCGTTTTCCAGCCACGGCGTCAGGTCTTCGCCGACCCAGAACACCAGATCGGCGTTTTCCAGCGCTGCCGCCTCGGACGGGCGCAGGTTGTAGGAATGCGGCGAGGCGCCGGGCTGTATGATCAGATCCGGCGTTCCGACCCCGTCCATGACGCGCGCGACAAGGGAATGCACCGGTGCGATGTCAACCGCCACGCTTGGCGCTTCGGCCAGGGCTGTTCCACAGAGCAAAAGCGCGGATGCTGAGAGCGGCAGAAGGTGTCTGGACACTGGAGTCTCCATGTGATTTTATAACATTTAACGCGGTGTATCCAATATGCGAAAGCATGACAAGCGACAGCTCCAGCACGCCAGACAAAAAACATGGATCGGTTGGATTTTCCCGGCATGATCACGCGCTTTGCGTGACCCAGGCCCTGGACGTCGCCGAAGCCCGCTGCGCGCGTGACGGCCTGCGTCTGACGCCGGTACGCCGCAAGGTGCTGGAGCTTCTGCTGCAGGAACATCGTGCGCTCGGAGCGTATGCCATACTGGATCTGTTGCGCGACGCCGGGTTCGGCTCGCAACCGCCAGTGGCGTACAGGGCGCTGGAGTTTCTGACCGAGCACGGATTTGTGCACAAGATCGAACGCCTGAACGCGTTTGTCGCCTGCGCGCATCCTGGTGAGATTCATGCCCCGGCCTTCATGATCTGTCGGCTCTGTGACGCCGTGGCCGAAGCGCATTCCACACCGGCAAAGGGATCACTGGGCGCGGTCGCCCGCGCGGTCGGCTTTCAGATTGAAAAAACCGTTGTGGAAGCCGAAGGCGTTTGTCCCGAATGCGCGGACAAGGCCGGCGCATGAGTCTGATCAACGTCGAAAATCTGACCGTGCGCTACGGCGCCAACACGGTCCTGCACGATATCGACATGTCCGTCGATGCCGGGGAAATCGTGACAATCGTCGGGCCAAACGGATCAGGAAAGACCAGCCTCTTCAGGGCGATCATCGGGGCCACCGAGCCACAATCAGGACGCGTGACGCTGCGCCCCGGTCTTCGGATCGGATATGTGCCGCAGCGGTTGCACATCGACCCGACGCTGCCAATCACGGTCGGCCGGTTCATGCGCCTGATGAACAAGGCCGGACAGAAAGAATGCCTGGCCGCGCTCGATGCGGCGGGGGTGCCTGGTCTCGTGGACTGGCAAATGGCGCACCTGTCCGGCGGGCAGTTTCAGCGCGTTCTGCTGGCCCGCGCGCTGCTGAGCCAGCCGGATGTCCTGCTGCTTGACGAGGCGACGCAGGGTCTGGACCAGCCGGGCTCGGCCGCCTTTTACCGTCAGATAGAGACGGTGCGGCAGCAGACAGGCTGTGCGATCCTCATGATCAGCCACGAACTGCACGTGGTCATGAGCGCCTCGGACAGGGTGATCTGCCTGAACGGGCATATCTGTTGCGCCGGAACGCCGGCCACCGTTGCCTCTGCGCCCGAGTATCAGGCCCTCTTCGGAACCGGCACGAAAGGCGCGCTGGCGCTTTACCGGCATGACCACGATCACGACCACGGCGAGGCCCCGAGCAAGGCGGCAGAGTGATGCTGGACGATTTCATGACACGCGCCACACTGGCCGGTGTCGGTGTTGCCCTCGCGGCGGCGCCGCTGGGATGTTTCGTGGTCTGGCGTCGCATGGCCTACTTTGGCGATGCCACCGCCCATGCCGCGATCCTTGGCGTGGCCATTTCGCTGGCCTTGCAAATGTCGATCTTTGCCGGCGTCATGGCCGTTGCACTGGCAATGGCACTGACGGTTTCGTTGTTGTCCGGACGCGGGTATGCCATGGACACGCTGCTGGGTGTCATGGCGCATTCCGCACTGGCCTTTGGTCTGGTCGCGGTGTCTTTTCTGTCCGGAATTCGAATTGATCTGATGGCCTATCTCTTCGGCGATATACTGGCGGTGTCGCGGGTGGATCTTGCGGTCATCTGGGGAGGCGCATGCCTTGTCGCCGGGCTGATCGGATGGCGGTGGTCCGCGCTTTTGACCTGCACGCTGAATGACGAACTGGCCTATGCCGACGGTCTTGATCCGCGCCGCGAACAACTGATCCTGACGGTTGCACTGGCTGTGACTGTCGCCGTGTCCATAAAGGTGGTCGGTGTTCTGCTGATCGTGGCGATGCTGATCATTCCTGCCGCGGCATCGCGGTGTCTGGCACGCACGCCAGAGGCGATGGCTCTTCTGGCCGGTGCCATCGGTGCGGTGTCGGTCGTGGCGGGGTTGCGCGCGGCCTATATCCTGGACACACCCGCCGGGCCGTCCATCGTCTGCGTGGCCGCGCTGCTTTTCGTGGTGCTCGGGGTTTTCGGCTGGCGCGACCTGCGGCTTCGGTCGTGATTGCGCCGGTTCTGCGCATTCCCGGTTGCATCGCATCCAGAGCTTTGGCATATCCGGCTGCGGTTTCCTCCTTAGGAAGTGACCATCGCATACGTGATGCAGTGTGCCGCCTTAGCTCAGTAGGTTAGAGCGCTAGATTGTGGATCTAGAGGTCCCCCGTTCGAGCCGGGGAGGCGGTACCATCACCCCCCCGCAGTCAGACCTGCGCTCCGGGCGCGCCCCTCCGGCCCCTGGCTTCATCTTTATCCTGAGACATCAGCCGAAGGTGAAAGGCGCGCAGCACAGGAACCATGCACTGCGTTACGCGACACTCTGTGAGTCAGGTTCATCACGAAATGCTTTAAAAATCCTGTGCGAGCATTCAAGCTGAAAGGATGAACGCAGACTTCGACCAGATCAGATCATGGTATGTGTCGCTGGAGCCGTGGGAACTCGTGGTTCTGGCGGGGTTTCCCATTGCTGTCATTTTGTTGCGCCGGTGGATCGCAAACGGTTCCATTGCACTGCTGAGCGCCGCATTGCAGCGTTTCGGCGTGTCGACACCGCCCGCCTTTCGCGATGGTGTTCGCCCTGCAATGTCCAGTCTGATCGTCGCCATCGCGCTTTATGCAACATGCGCCACGCTCGATCTCGGGCCGGCGATAGAGGCCGTTGCGCTGAACGTTCTGCGGACCTTTATCATTTTCTTCATTTTCTGGCTGCTCAACCAGTCCCTGCAGTTGCTGATTGATCAGGGACAGACATTCGGCGTCAGCGAGGCGTATCTGCACGGGGCGTGGACCAAGCAGATTCTGACTTTCACGCTGATCATTCTCATGATCGTCGTGATCCTTAAGGCCTGGGGAATCGAGGTGGGCGCCGCGCTGACCGGTCTGGGGATTGCGGGCGCGGCCGTGGCGCTGGCCGCGCAGGACCTGATTCAGAACGTGATCGCCGGTTTCAACAATGCCAGCGAGCAAAGGTTCAAGCCCGGCGACTGGGTGAAGGTGGCGGGAAAACTTGAGGGTATCATCGAGGAAATCAACCTGCGTTCGACCACCGTGCGGCAGTTCGACAACGGGCTTGTCTATGTGCCCAATGCCGTGTTCGCCAATACAGCCATGGTGAATTTTTCACGGCGCGAGGCCCGCCGGATCTACTGGACCATTCATCTGCGTCCCGGTATCGAGGCCGCGCGGCTGGAAGCGATCTGCACGGACATCCGGACGTATCTGGTAGACAGCGACCTGTTCACCAACGAGCCGTCCGGCAGCCCGTTCGTGCAGTTGTACGACATAGAAGATGCCCGAGTTTCTGTTCTGATCTACTGTTTTGCAGCCACCCAAAGCTACACCGGCGAGCTGGACGCGCGCCACGCGCTCATTCTCGAAATCAAGCGGATCATCGAGGCGGCCGGCGCAGAGTTTGCCCCCCCCGTAACCGACGTGAATCTGACAGGGGCCGGCCCGTTCCCTGCATCCGCGGACAGCGCCGACCAGGGCGTTTCGCCCCAGACCTGAAACATCTTGTCTGGCGGAATGCATGCAACAGGTGCCTGTCTCGCGGCACGACGTGACGATCGGGTAACCGGAGCCTTCGCGACAGGCATGGGGCATGTATCAGAGATGGGGCAACACTGGGTCGGACGCACCCACTGTGTCAGCCGCCCAGACCGAACAGTTCCAGCACGCCGTCAGTCCCGGTGCGCACGATGCCGCTGCGTGTCTCGTTGGACTCGCCAAAGGTCGACCGTGTGCGCATTCCCTCGCCGATCACCTGCACGATCTGTGGTGAATCGCGAAACTTCGAGTGCGACAATGACGATTGATCGTCGACCTCACTGAGGTCGATGGCGATCACCCCCAGTTCGTTGAGAACCTCAACAGGCGCGGCGCCGGTACGCGCAACCCCGCCTGCCACCAGCCGGCTTGCCTTCAGGGCTTTGTCGTCACTGGACACCATGACCACGAAGGATCTGTAATCTTCCGGAATCCTCTGCAACTGGCTGACAAACAGATCAATGTCGATGTCCGGCGACGCCAGAATGACATTGCGCGTCTTGCCGGTCGGGTTGATGCCGCTGGTCAGGGCGATCTGACGCCCGGTCTCCATTGTCAGAAGCGTCCCCATGGAATGGGCCAGCACGTCGTAGTGCTGGATCGCAGAGCTGTCCATCACGCCCAGCATGCTGGCCAGACCATCGCGGGCGACCAGCACGCTGTTCAGGTCATAGACGTATTTCGTGAGTTCGCCGCCGGACGCCCAGGAGAACAGGATCGGGATACCGTCATATCCCGAGTCTTCAATGAACTGAGCGACCTGAAGAATGCCATCGGTCAGGGTCGTGTTGTAGCCATGAACGAAGATCAGAACGTTCCGACCGCTTGGGGGGCGGTTCTTCAGAGCCTGCACAAGATCACGTTGAAACTGGGAAGATCCGTCATAGGCGACCGGGTTCTGAATGGTGAAATGCCGGCGCGGATCCGGCACATCCGCCTTTGTCCGCTCCAGCTCACCCGGGACGTGTCCCGGCGGGATGGTGACATCGACAGACGCATACCGCACCTTGAGCGAACGGTCGCCCGAGAAAAACTGCGCCGTGTCATCGGATGGGGCGCGGGTGGTTGCGATGAACACGTCATGACGTGTCAGGCCCGGCACCGACTCGACCGGCACGACAGTCTCCACGCCGACGGAATCCGGTGCGCGCGCGCAGGCGCCAAGGCTGAGGAGCAAGAGGATCATCACCGGTCGAAGCATCGTTTCTTCCCTGGTTTCCGCTGCGGCATGGCGTCGGTGACGCGCAATGGTCTGATCCGTATCGCAGACCAAGGCCGCAACGCAAGGCAGGAGCCCGCTGGAGGCAGACACCGTGACCCGATACTACAGGTGCGGCACAGCGACCGGGCGTGTCGTCCACAAGGCGCGAGCACCACCCCCTCTCCAGTCCCGGAGCCCCCCTGCACCCCCCCGGGGAGGGGGACGGTCAGTCGTCCGTTTCTTCCATCTTGACTGATTGCCGTAACGCGCCTGTGGCTGAGTCAAAGATCAGAATGCGGTTGTCGGTCGTCACGACGGCATACCACGTCGGCCCCTGCGTGACAGCCAGCGCCCGCGCGCCATCCGGCAGGCGGAGCGTGTCCGGCAGAACGAGTGTCGCATTCGAGCCGGCCGAACTTGGCGTCAGTTCGCTGAACTTGCTGACAAACAGGCCCACGAGGACTAGAAAGCCCCCGATCATCACGACGGCCAGTGCCGTCACCAGACGGCGCAGATAAGTGACCAGTGCAGGGTCGAGCGATGACTCAGAGCCGCGCGGGTCGGGAGTTTTGTCCATGAACGCCACCTCGTTGAGCGTGCGCATCGCCGCCGATCCGCCCGGGCGTCTTGATAAGGCGCTTGCGCGCGATGTTCCAGAGGGCGCCGCACTGTCGCGCACCCGTCTGGCGCGGCTGATCGCCGGCGGCTGTGTCCGTCGGGAGGGTGTCGTGATGACAGACCCCAAGGCGCGCGTTCAGGAGGGAGACGTGCTGGAGATCGCGGTGCCTGAAAGCGTGGACACCGATATCGCGCCCGAGAGGATCCCTCTCGACATCCGTTTCGAGGATGATGATCTGATCGTGGTGAACAAACCGGCGGGGATGGTGGTGCATCCCGCCCCGGGCAGCCCGGCGGGCACGCTTGTCAATGCGTTGCTGTATCACTGCGGCGACCGGTTGTCCGGCGTTGGCGGAGAACGGCGGCCCGGTATCGTGCACCGGATCGACAAGGAGACATCAGGCCTGCTGGTGGTGGCCAAGACCGATCGCGCCCATCACGGCCTTGCCGCGCAATTCGCCGCGCACGATGTCGAACGGGTGTATCATGCACTTGTCCACGGCGTGCCCGACGCGTCCGACCCGCGTCTGCGCGGGGTGCGGGGGGTCAGTTTCGAACCCGGTAATGTTATCAGGATCACCAGCCAGATCGCGCGGCACCGAAACGATCGTCAGCGGCAGGCAGTGGTGTTCGAAGGAGGACGGCACGCGGTCACGCGCGCCCGCCTTGAGGCACGGTTTGGCCAGCCGGCGCAGCTTGCGCTTTTGTCCTGTCGTCTTGAAACCGGCCGCACGCACCAGATCCGGGTGCATCTCGCCCATGCCGGGCATGGGCTTGTCGGGGATCCGCTGTATGGCGGGCGGCGAAAAGTGCGCGAAGACGCGTTGCCGCCGGGTGGGGCCGATGCGCTGAACCGGTTTCACCGGCAGGCCCTGCATGCGGCGACGCTGGGCTTTGTCCATCCGGTGACGGGGACACAGCAGCGGTTCGAGGCGGAGATGCCTTCTGACATGGCACATCTTATTGGCGCACTGTCCGCGGATTGAGCCATATGTGGCGCAACCTCTCATTCCGGCGAGACCTCTGGTTATCCTTGCTGCGAGACCGTATGAGATCTGAGTTATCGTAGATGTTTGCCGGGACGCCGAAGGTGCGTTCCCGCGTCGGGGGACGACCTTGATTTTCTGGTTCAGTGCGACCGAGACCCGAAAAAGTCACGTGTCCGGAAAGCGGGCGCGACTTTGACATCTTCAGACAAGAACAACGATATTGAAACACTCAGGGTTCTCGCGACGCTTTTGCTGGTTGCGTATCATGCGATCGGGGTGCCCGGATCGGGCCTTCAGCTTGACTACCCGCATCCGTTTCGCCTGATGTCGGACTTTCTGAGCGATCTGCGGATGCCGCTCTTTGCGTTCATTTCCGGATATGTTTACGCCCTTCGGCCGGTGCGTCGCGGGACCTATTTCGCCTTCTCGATCGGCAAGTTGCGACGGCTCTATATTCCAGGAGTGGTTGCCGCGCTGAGCTACTGGTGCGTTGCCAGATTTGTCTTGAGGGACGCCGCCGGTGACGATGCCGATCTTCTGAGCGTTCTCAGCCTGTCTTTTCTGCATTTCTGGTTTCTGCAGGCCATTTTGATCATTCTTCTCGTCATGGCGGCTATTGATGTCGCTTCGGGACGCTGGGCGCGCGTGATTTTCGTTCTGTGTGCCATCCCGATGTTTTTTCTTGAGTCCACGTTGGGCGCGCCATACGTGAACCTGTCAGCGGTGGCCTATCTTGCGCCGTTCTTCGTGTTCGGCGTGATGGTCCAGTCCCATCAAGCCAGTATCCGGCAGCATGGCAAATGGATCGGGGCCGTGGCGCTTCTGGGTCTGGTGGTCGCGGTCTGTCTCAGTTGCTCTCATTATCTGGAAAACGGCGTTCTTCCGAATGCAAGACGGGATCTGCAAAGCATTATTTTCTCCTTTTCCGGCATTGCATTGCTTTGGCTGCTCCTGCCACCGGTGCCGGTGCTGGCGGGGTTCGGGTCAATGAGTTTTGCGGTGTTTCTCTACCATGTGTTCGGCACGTCGGGCGGCCGGCGTCTGGGTCATCTTGTTGGGCTCGAAAATGAGTATCTGCTGTTTGCTCTGTCCTTTTCAGGTGGCGTGATCGTTCCGGTTGTCATTTACCAACTGGTCGTTCGGACAACAGTGCCGCGCATGCTGGTGCTTGGACTGCGGGGAAAGCCGGCAATCGCGTGACGGCCGCGCAGTTTCGTCTTGAGACGACAGGCAAGCATGACACAGGGGCCGCGTATTTCAGGGTTTGCACACTCGCGTGAACGGTGTGCAGCAGATATGGAATACCACGGGATACCTGTTTACCTGACGTTAAACTATTTGGTTCAGTTGGCTTGAAACACGTGGAGGCCAGGCCCATATAGATGTTAAACGTTCTAACTTAACAAGACCTCGTGATAACCACGGGACAAGGGAGACAGTATGAGCAACTATGCAAATCTTCCCGCGCCCTCTCCGGAGGCCGGGCTGAACCGGTATCTTCAGGAGATACGGAAATTCCCGCTTCTGGAGCCGGAAGAAGAATACATGCTGGCCAAACGCTGGGTTGAAAAACAGGATGCCGAAGCCGCCCACAAGATGGTCACAAGCCATCTGCGGCTCGCGGCCAAGATCGCCATGGGATATCGCGGCTACGGGTTGCCCCAGGCCGAGGTGATCTCTGAGGCCAATGTCGGCCTGATGCAGGCCGTCAAGAGGTTTGACCCGGAAAAGGGCTTTCGCCTGGCCACCTATGCAATGTGGTGGATACGCGCCAGCATTCAGGAATACATCCTGCGCAGCTGGTCGATGGTCAAGCTTGGCACGACCTCGGCGCAAAAGAAGCTGTTCTTCAATCTGCGCAAGGCCAAGGCGCGTCTGGGCGCTCTCGAAGAGGGCGACATGCATCCCGATAACGTCAAGAAGATCGCGACGGATCTCGGGGTCAGCGAGGACGAAGTGGTGTCCATGAACCGGCGCATGTCGGGGGGCGATGCCTCTTTGAATGCGACCGTCGGGTCCGACGGCGAAGGCAGTATGCAATGGCAGGACTGGCTGGAGGACGAGGACGCCGATCAGGCTGGCGATTATGAACGCCAGGACGAGCTTGAGGCGCGCCGCGAGTTGCTGGCCGAGGCAATGGATGTGCTCAACGATCGCGAACGTGATATCCTGACCCAACGCCGGTTGAGCGAGAGCACCGTGACGCTGGAGGATCTCAGCGGCCAGTACGATGTCAGCCGCGAACGCATCCGCCAGATCGAGGTCCGCGCATTCGAAAAGCTGCAAAAGCGGATGCGCGCCCTGGCCCAGGAAAAGGGCATGCTGAGCCCGGCCTGACGCACGATGTGTGACCGGCCGGTTCGTTCGGTGGCGTGTTTCGGTCTTTCGGTCGCGCCGCCGCTCCTTTACGTTGTCGCCACCCTGTGAACGGCGAAGCGGCATGCGTGTTATTATTGTTTTGATCCTGAGTCTTGTGGCCGTGGCGTCCTGTGCGCCGCGCAACGTGGCAAAAACCGCTCCGCCGGCGGCGGACGCGCAGATTGTACCCGTCTGGGTGGCCACACACCGGGCGCTGGACACCACCGGGCCGGCCTTTGGGGTCAAGCGCAGTGAAAAGATGTCTTATCTTCGGGTCGATGTGTCGGTGCCGTCGACCCACAAGCCGGGGCAGATCGAATGGCCCGGACCCTATGCGGCGCCCGACGCGGCGACGGATTTCGTCCTGACGGGCAGTCAGGTTCTGCCCGATGCCGGCGCGCTGGTGCGCGCCTTGCCGCATCCCGGCCCGGTCCGTGAAACCTTGGTGTTCGTGCATGGCTACAACGTCACCTTGTCGGACGGCCTGTACCGGCTGGCGCAGATGGCGCATGATTTCGAGATGCCGAACCCGCCGGTGCTGTTTTCGTGGCAATCGGCCGGAGATGCACGGGGCTACATCTACGACCGCGACAGCGTTCTCTACGCGCGCGACGATCTGGAGACGTTTCTGCAACAGCTGACACGCACGGCGAATGACCGTGTGGTGCTGGTCGCTCATTCAATGGGCTCGCAGCTTGTGATGGAGACGATGCGGCAGATGGCGCTCAAGGGGGATCGCCGCACCCTGTCGCGGATCGACGGTGTTGTGCTGATGTCGCCGGATATCGACACGGACGTGTTTCTGCGCCAAGCGCGGTCCATCGGAGAATTGCCGCAGCCGTTTCTGATCTTTGTCTCCTCCAACGACCGGATCCTGGGGCTGTCAAGCGTTCTGACCGGCCGGAAGGAACGGCTGGGGCTGCTGAATTCTCCGGAAGAGGTTGAAGGGCTTGACGTCAGCATTCTCGACTTTTCGGAACTGAGTGGCGGGGCAGAGACCAGTCACGATGTCGCCTCGACCTCGCCTGCTGCGATTTCGGTTCTGGAGGGGATGTTGCAGCAGGCCCGTTCGGGCGAGGATGCCTTTGAGAACTACATGGTGCTGACGGAACAGCCGCAGCAGGGCGGCGGGCTGCTGCCCGGCGGCGGCGGCCTGCTGCCAGGGTTCTGACGCGCGGCGCGACGCAGAGGGAAGAGAGGCGAAGATGGCCGGAGGATGGGCAAAAGACGGTGCGGTGAGCGAGCAGATCGAAGCCTCGATCGCCGACGAGTTGAAGCGTCACCGCGCCCGCCCGAAACCACTGGGTGACAGCCTGACGCACTGTGCGGATTGCGAGGAACCGATCCCCGAGGCGCGTCGCACGGCCTTGCCGGGCGTGAAACTCTGCCTCGATTGCCAGCAAGAGCGCGACGGGGCCTATCGGGTGCGGGCAGGGATCAACCGGCGCGGATCCAAGGACAGCCAGTTGAAGTAAACCGCCCGGTCAGGGCGCTCCGGTGTGCGTCCGTGAATTCACGCACGGCGCAAGGCGGGCAGGGCTCGCGCAGCGCGCTTCGCATCGTGAAACACCGGACAACGGGTCTTTCGCAAGGCCCTAAAGCGTTTCGCGACAACCCAGACTCACAGAGTGTCGCGTAGCGCCGTACATCGTTCCTATGCTGTGCGCCTTTCACCTTCAGCTGATATCTCAGGGAAAAGGCGAAAGGCTTTAACCCTCCATCGCTTCCAATTCGTCGATGAAGCCGGAAATCATGCTCAGCCCCTTGTCCCAGAAGGCCGGGTCCGAGGCGTCGAGGCCGAACGGGGCCAGCAACGCCTTGTGGTGCATGGATCCGCCCGCGCGCAGCATGTCGAAATACTTGTCCTGAAAGCCCTCGGGATTTTCCTCGTAGACCGCATAGAGCGCGTTCACCAGCCCGTCACCGAACGCATAGGCGTAGACGTAGAAGGGCGAGTGCACAAAATGCGGTATGTAGGCCCAGAAGGTTTCGTATCCTTCCATAAAGTCAAAGGCCGGGCCAAGGCTTTCGCCCTGCACACTCATCCACAAGGCGCCGATGTCATCAGACGTCAGCTCGCCCTCGCGGCGCGCGGCATGCAACTTGCACTCGAAGTCGTAGAAGGCGATCTGGCGCACGACGGTGTTGATCATGTCCTCGACCTTGCCCGCCAGCAGTACCTTACGCTCTGTCTGGCTTGTCGCGCTGTCCAGCATCTTGCGGAAGGTCAGCATCTCGCCGAAGACACTGGCGGTTTCAGCCAGAGTCAGCGGGGTCGAGGACAAGAGCTCGCCCTGCCCGGCTGCCAGCACCTGATGCACGCCGTGGCCCAGTTCATGAGCCAAAGTCATGACATCGCGCGGTTTTCCAAGGTAGTTCAGCATCACATAGGGGTGCACATCCGTCACCGTGGGATGAGAAAAGGCGCCCGGCGCCTTGCCGGGTTTCACCCCCGCGTCGATCCAGCCTTTGTCAAAGAACGGCTGCGCCAGGTCGCCCATGCGCGGGTCAAACGCGCTGTAGGCGTCCATCACCGTCGTCCGTGCGGTCGGCCAGTCCACGATTCTGGTGTCCTCTATGGGCAGGGGCGCATTGCGATCCCACACCTGCATCCGATCCAGACCCATCCACTTGCGTTTGAGCTCATAATAGCGATGGCTCAGTTTGGGATAGGCCGCGACGACGGCATTGCGCAGCGCTTCGACCACTTCGGGCTCGACATCGTTGCTCAGGTGACGGCCTGTCTGCGCCGTTGGCATGCCGCGCCAGCGATCGACGATTTCCTTTTCCTTGGCTGTGGTGTTGTGCACACGGGCGAAGGTGCGGATGTTCTGCTGAAACACCGCCGCAAGCTCCCGGGCCGCGGTCTCGCGCAGGGCGCGGTCCTGTTCGGTAAGCAGGGTCAGCGTGGCCTCGATGCCTTGCGTCTCGCCTTCGACCTCAAAGGTCAGACCGGCGATAGTCTCATCGAACAGGCGCTCCCACGCGTCACCCACCACGCCAAGGTCGTGCAGAAATTTCTCAAGTTCGTCAGAGAGTTGATAGGGCTTCAGAGCGCGGATGCGGCGAATTACGGGGGCGTAGCGCGCCAGTTCCGCGTTTTCGGCATACATGGCCGTAAGCGCATCTTCGTCCAGCCGGTTGAGTTCAAGCGTGAAGAACACCAGAGGGGTGGAAAAGTTGGTGAGTTTTTCCTGACAATCCGACAGAAATTTGGCGCGGTCTCCATCGGTCGTTTGCTGATAGTAGCGCAACCCGGCAAAGGACATGATGCGCCCCGAGACCGTGCTGATCCGTTCGTTGCGGCGGATACACTCAAGCATGCCCGCGGCATCCAGCGTGTCCAGCCGTCCCTCGTAATCATTGGCGAAACTTGCACAGGCGGCTTCCAGCCAATCGAGATCCCGCGCCAGTTCCGGTGCCTGTTCCCCGGTGTAGAGATCATCCAGATTCCATTCCGGCAGATCGCCCAGATCTTTGCCGTCGCCCGGATCACCCTGAGGGGTGTTGGCGTCGAAGGCGAGGCGGGGAAGCTCGAACATGCGTGTCTCCTGTTGCAGCGGGTTGCAAGAGACATAGGCGGCGTGACCGGGCGGCTCAAGCCGGGTTTTGCCGGACGGCGGCGGCGGATCGGTCCGGGTGTCGCTGCGCGGTGATTAACATTCTGAAATCAATAAAAAATGTTATGAAACTGAAACATCGGTACGGTGTCGGGATGCTTGCGCATGTCCGGGTCACGCGCCATCGAGTGGCGCGCGCCCGCGTTCAGTCTGGTCACGTGAACGCGCCGTTCCGGCCGGACGCGTGTTGCGCCGGGCGCGGCAAAATCCTGACGGCACACCCTGTTTCCGAGTCGGTGCCTGGGTCCGCGTCGATGCCAGTGCCTCTGTCCGTGCCCGCGCAGATATGCCGGACGCCCGCGCGAAACGGATGCCAGAGCCGCCTGTCGGTCAGAAGTCGCTTGGATTTCCGTCCAGAATGGTGCCCGAGCCGTCATCGGCCCCGTCCTTAACCCAGGTCACCTGATCGCCATCCAGGCGCACGTCCCAGCAGCCTTTGCCTTCACCGTAGTCAAAGCACATCTGGTCGCCCTCGACGCCCCAGGTTCCGCCATAGCCTTCGGCCTTGATCGCGCCGCCGTCCTCGTAGAATTCCGTATAGGCGGAGCCGTCGGTCATGCCGCCCTGCACGGTGTTGCCGCTGAGCGCGGCCCTGATTTCATCGCCGCTTGCCGTGTCGGCGGCCAGAACCGGTGCTGCGATCAGACTGAGCGCGGCGGCGCAGACAAAGTGTTTCATGATATCCTCCGATTTTCGAGCCACCCCTTACCTGTGGCAGATCGTCGTGACGTCAATCCTTGTGCCGGGACTCGTCGGATGCGCGGTGGGCGGTGGCTTGCACTGGCGCGGTGCGCGCCTGTAGGCTGATGGCATGTTTGTTGTTTTTTCGATTCTTTTTTTGCTTTTTTCCATGCCTGCCGCCGCTGATCCGGCCAATCCGGCCCAGATGGCCAGTTCCAGCACAGTCGAGGCGCTTTCGGGTGTGGCGCGGCTTCGCAAATGGCGGCAGGACGAAGGCGGGTGTACTGCCGTGTTGATCGCACCGGCACTTGCGCTGACAGCGGCCCATTGCGCGCGCAATCCGCGACTGCCTTCACTTGTGTTTGACCCGACGACGCAACCCAACAGAAAACGCGTGCCGATCGCGCAGGTGATCAAGCATCCGGAATTCGTGGGCGGGCTGGATCTTGAGACATTTCACGCCGATCTGGCGGTGCTCGTGCTCAAGCATGAGGTGCCCGCGCATATCGCAACGCCGATCCCGCTGGGCCCGCCAGCCGCGCCGGGCGCGGCGCATGCCATCTATGGCTATGTCAATCCGGGCAATCCACCGATGCATGGTCACCCCGAATGTCGGATCGACCGGATCCGGCCCGGGCTGCTGGGCAGTGATTGCAGCGTACGGGGGGGCATGTCCGGCTCGCCGCTTCTGGCGGGAGAACCCGGAGACTGGCGCGTTGCCGGTATTGTCGTGGCAACGGTCGAACACCCTGAAAGCGACCTGCGCGCGCTGATTGTCGAGGTCGATCGCAGTCTGTTGCCGGCTTCGGCCCGGGAGGGGGCGATCACTTCGGAAGAGTAACGGCGTTTCCCGACGGGATCATCGCCTCTCGGTGCGCCGCGCAAGCGGCACGGCGGTCTTTACGCGCCAGGGGTGGTGCGCCGGCGCTCAGTCCGGGGTGTTCTGGAAATAGGCCAGCGCCGCGGCCAGATACATTCCGACATTGCCGCCGACCATATAGGCCAGAAGCATCACAAGCGGACTTTGATCATTGGCCCACAGCGTCCCGGCCGAGGCCAGGCCGAAAATCAATCCGCTGAGGATCACGAACGTCAGTTTCTGAGACATGCGCATACCGATCGCGCCTTCCGATACTCATCACACCAAATGTATGTCTCTGATGTGACTGTCGGAATTTGCGGAAATTGGGCGGGAAATAGGGCAAGTTCATGACCACCCGGCCCGAGGGCGTGACAGTTATCCCACAACCTTAGCGAGATTTTTGAGGCGCCTGCTTTGCCGTATGTGGATAAACGCTGCATTTTAAACCCTATATATAGGGTACAACCGCGGATTTATAAAGTCACTCTGTTTCTCGCATCACATGTATGGCGGGATTTTGCCTGTGTTGTTTCCCGCAGGAAACGCGAAATTTTAGCGAGATTGACCGCCGCGCGGACCGGACGCGCAAAATGTCTGGCGCGATGTCCCCCGTTCAGGGCGAAATGCGTCAACCATAGGTGGCCAGCATCTCGCGCAGATCATCGAGCGTGTTGGCATCGGCCACGGGTTTGTCATGCCGCCATCGTTTCATGCGCGGAAACCGCAGGGCGACCCCGGATTTGTGCCGCGCACTTTCGTGAATGCCTTCGAAAGCGATTTCAAAGACATGTTCGGGCCGGACCTGGCGGACGGGACCAAAGCGTTGCAACGTGTTCTTGCGCACCCAGGCGGTGATCTGACGGAACTCGGCATCGCTGAGGCCGGAATAGGCCTTGGTGAACGGCACGAGGTCGGGTCCGTCGCGTACGGCAAAGGTGAAATCGGTGAAGAGGTTGGCACGCCGGCCATGCCCTTGCTGGGCATAGATCATCACCGCGTCGATTGTCAGAGGATCGAGCTTCCATTTCCACCAGTCCCCTTTCTTGCGCCCGCCGCGATAGGGGCTGTCGGCCCGTTTCAGCATCACGCCCTCGGCGCGCTCAGCCCTGGCGGAGGCCCGCGCCCTGGCCAGCCCGGACCAGTCTTTGAACCCGATGAGCGGAGACGGGCGCACGGCTGCCTCTGCCGGAAGCTCTGCCAGCAGGGCATCAAGCGCGGCGCGGCGGCGGGCAAAGGTCCAGCCTCGCAGGTCGCGCCCGTCCTGTTCCAGAAGATCGTAGGCCAGCAGAATCACCGGCGCGTCGACCAGCAGCTTTTTCGGCACGGCCTTGCGCCCGATACGCTTTTGCAGGGCGTTGAAGGGCAGGGGGGCTGCGCCATCCCAGGCAACGATTTCACCGTCCAGCACAGTGCCCTGCGGCAGGTAATCGCGGGCGCGGGCCAGTTCGGGAAACCGGTCGGTCATCAGGTCCTCGCCGCGCGACCAGACATGGTGTGCGCCTCCGCGCAGGATCAGCTGGCCGCGAATGCCATCCCACTTCCATTCGGCATACCAGTCCTTTTCCGGCCCCAGATCCCCGGGCGATGCGCTGTCCAGCCCGTAGGCCAGACAGAACGGGTACGGGCGCGACAGATCGGCAGAGGCGTCCGGGGCCTCGATCAGGGCGTGCCAGGTCGTTGTGTCCGGCGTCCATTCTCCCATCAGGCGGTGCGCCAGCTCGGCTTCGTCGCGTCCGGTCGCCTGTGCCAGCGCGCGGGTCATCAGCTTGCGACTGATGCCGACGCGAAACCCGCCGGTCAGAAGCTTGTTGAAGACCAGCCGCTGCAGCGGGTCCATCTGATCCCAGGCCTCCAGAACCGTGGCCTTGCGCGTGGGTTCGTCGGCGGTGTCGAGCGCGCGCAGCTGATGGATCCACCCGGTCAGCGACTGCTCTGTGTCGCGATTGGGCGGCGGCAGGACCAGCGCGATGGTTTCTGCCAGATCGCCGACCACCGGATAGGCCTCTTCGAACAGCCAGAGCGGGATGCCCGCGCGCTCTGCCGCCCAGGCGCGCAGTTTTGTCGTGGTGACTGCGCGGCGCGGGCGGCGGCCCGAAAACAGGGCCACGCACCACAGCCTGTCGGCTTCGGGCGCGTCCGCGAAGTACTGCGCCAGTCGCGCGACCTTTACGCTGGTCTTCGTGCTCTGGTCGATCGCGGCATAGAGCGCGGTGAAGCGTTTCATCCGGCCTCTCCGGTGCCGTCCGCCGGGTCGTCGGGGCCATCCAGACTTTCCCCGGTATAGTCGGTCTCGACAATGCCCGTGCGGTAGCCCTGCTCGTTCAGCCAGCGCGCGAAGATGTCCGTGTAGCCATGCGTGACAAAGATCGAGTCGGCCCCGGTTTCCGCAATGGCGTGGTTGAGACCGGTCCAGTCGGCGTGATCAGACAGCACGAACCCGCGATCCACGGCGCGGCGGCGGCGCACTCCGCGCAGGCACATCCAGCCGCTGGCAAAGCCGGTCGAGGCCGGGCGGAAGCGTCGGGCCCAGCCGGACCCCAGAGCGCCCGGCGGGGCGAGCACGAGCGCGCCCGGATAATCCGCAGCGGACAACTCGGGGGTGACGCGGATCGTGTCCGGCAGATCAAGCCCCTGCGCGCGCAGCACGGCATTGGTGTTTTCCACCGCGCCATGGGTCAGGACCGGTCCGATCGCAGGGTCGAGCAGCGACAGGACCCGCTGCGCCTTGCCCAGCGAATAGGCCCCGAGCAGCGAAAAGGCCCCCTGTGCCGCATTGTCGGCCCACCAACGGTTGATCTCGGTGGCGGCGGCCTCTTCCGTGGGCCAGGAGAACACCGGCAGACCAAACGTGCATTCGCTGATGAAACAGTGACAGCGCACCGGCTCGAACGGTTCGGACAGGCGGTCGGGCGTTGTCTTGTAGTCACCGGAAACGACCCAGACCTCTCCGGCCACCTCGACACGGATTTGCGCCGATCCCGGCACATGACCCGCCGGGTGGAAGGAGACCGCCGCGCCGCCAATCCGGCGGGTTTCGCCAAAGCGCACCGTGTCCAGCGTGAGCTCTCCCAGACGGTGCCTGATCACCGGCGCGGCGACGTCGGTCGCCAGATAGCGGGCATGGCCCGGTCTGGCATGATCGGCGTGGCCGTGGGTAATCAGCGCGCGATCCACGGGCGACCAGGGGTCGATGAAAAACTCCCCTGCGGGGCAGTAGATCCCCTGTTTTCTGAACTCCAGCACCATGGTTCAAGGCTAGCGCGAAAGACGCGCTCTGACAGCCCCGATGCTTGTCGCCGCGCGCGACCCGGTTATCCTGGCGCAGCCGATCAGGGAGGATGCAATGCGGTATGTTCGATGGGGCGTAGCAGGCGAAGAGCGGCCGGGGGTTCTGGACCCGGACGGACAGGTGCGCGATCTGAGCGGGATCGTGGATGATCTGTCCGGTCCGGTGCTGGCGGATTTGCCCGCTCCGGACCCGGACGGGTTGCCGCGGATCGCAGCCATGCCCCGACTTGGCCCGCCCGTGGCGTCGGTGGGCAAGCTGATCGGCATCGGTCTCAACTACACCGATCACGCGCAGGAACTGGGCATGCCGCTTCCGCAGGAACCGATCGTGTTCATGAAGGCGACCTCGGCCATCTGCGGGCCGGATGACAACGTGATCCTGCCGCCAGGCGCGGATAAGGCGGATTGGGAGGTCGAACTTGGCATCGTGATCGGACGCCATGCCAAATCCGTGCCCGAAGATCAGGCTCTGGCGCATGTGGCGGGATACACGATCATCAATGACATCTCGGAACGTGGCTGGCAGTTCGATCGCGGCGGACAATGGGTGAAGGGCAAGAGCGCGGACACCTTCGCGCCGGTCGGGCCGTGGCTGGTGACGCCGGACGAACTGGACGACGTGCAGTCACTGGAACTGGCGCTTGATCTCAACGGTGCGCCTGTGCAGCGCGGCACCACGGCGCGGATGATTTTCCCGGTCGCGCGGATCGTGTCATACCTGAGCACCATCATGAGCCTGCAGCCCGGCGATCTGATCGCCACGGGCACGCCGCCGGGCGTGGGAACCGCGCGCACACCACCGCTCTATCTTAGACATGGCGACGACATGCGGCTGCGCATCACCGGCCTGGGCCAGCAGCACCAGCGCGTCGTTCAGGCGGGCTGAACCGCCGGCGCGAAGGTGTCCAGTATCGCCGCTATGGTCTGATTTCGAAAAATCGGCGCTTCCATCAGGATCTCGTGCCGTGCGCCCGGAATGGACAGAAAGTCACCATGCCGCCACCGCGCCATCCGGTCACGCATGACATCCGTGTCGACGATGGCCTCTTCCGAGCCCGCGTAACATAACGCGGGCAGATCCGGGGGCGGGATCTGCATCAGCGCGCGGCATTCCTTCAGCGCTTCATGCAGCCAGCGCAGGCTGGGTCCGCCAAGGCCAAGCTCCGGATGCCGGTCCAGCATATCCCGCATGAACTGCCACATTGCCGGGTCGGAGGTCAGGCGATTGCTCTGCAGGTCCTCTGTCAGAACGTAGGGGTCGGCGCTGGTCGTCGGCGCATAGGTTTGATCCAGACCCAGCCTCCGGCTGCTCCAGGAGAGTGACCACGCCAGGGCCCGCAGGGGCGGGGTCATCCGGATCCCCCACATTGGCGCGGAAAAGACCGCGGCTGTGACCGGAAGGCCCCCGATCACTGCGCGCAGAGCAATAGCGCCCCCCATCGAGTGCCCGATCACGTACCAGGGCCGGGGCAGGCCCTGCGCCTCGGCCAGCGTCCGGAACGCGGCCACGTCTTTCTGATAATCCGAAAAGTGATCGACATGACCCAGCAGGGGATCGGCACACAGCCGGTCGGCCAGGCCCTGCCCGCGCCAGTCGATTGTGGCGGTCGCAAGGTCTGCACCCGCGAAACTCATCGCCGCTTCCGCGTATTTCTCGACATATTCCGTGCGTCCCGGGAAACACAGAACCGTGCCGCGCGCGGTATCGCGCGGCCAGATCGCCGCGCGCAGTCGCACGCCGTCGCCGCTGTGTATCCAGAAGGCCCGCCCGCCCTCGGGACCTTTGACAAGATCGTCGTAAAGCGGTGCGGATGACATGCGTGTCAGGCCAGCAGGCCTGCAAGTTTCATCGCCGCGCCCATGTCGCCCTCGACCGCGAGCTTGCCCGTCATGAAGGCCGCCGTCGCATCAAGATCCCCGTCCAGAATTGCGTTGAACGTCTCTGCATCTGCGGTCAGCGTCACGTCGGCCGCCTCGTCACCTGCGCGCGCGCCGGACTCATCGACGATGATTGCGCCTTCATCCTCGATCACGAATTTCGCCGTGCCGTCGAACGCGCCGCTCATTTTTTCGTTCAGTGCCGCAACGGCGCCATTGATCACATCGCTCATATTCTTCTCCGATCCCAGGTCGTTGTTTGCTGCCGTGCCGTCTCCGGACTGTGCGGATGCGATAGGGCTTTGATTCCCCGGCAGGCACGCTACACTTTGCGACGTTATGGGCATTCACCGGACTTTTCACAATTGTATCGTCGCGGCACTTTGGGCCGTGTGGCTGTGCGCGGCCTCCTTCCCGGTCCAGGCCGAGGAGAATGTGCGGCTCGACCGTTTGCTGGCCGATCTGCAGGAGGCTGATTCGGACAATGCGCAACGCATTGCCCGTGATATCGAACATGAATGGACGAAATCGGGCTCTCCTTCGGCGGATCTTCTGCTGAAACGCGGCCGTGACGCGCTGGAAGCGGGCGAAACCGAGGCCGCCATTGATCACCTGACCGCGCTGACGGATCATGCGCCCGAATTTGCCGAGGGCTGGCACATGCGCGCGCTGGCGTTCGCGTCGATCGAGCGGTTCGGGCCAGCCATCGCCGATCTGGAACAGGCGCTTGCGCTGGAGCCGCGTCATTTCAACGCCATCGCCAGTCTCGCGGGGATCCTGTATCAGGTGGGCTATCCCGATATGTCCCGCGAGGCGCTAGAAATGGTTCTGGAGCTTCATCCGCATCACACGCAGGCGCTTGACTCGCTCGGCGCGATCGACTCCGACACCGGCGGTGCCGACCTCTGATCTCCGAACAAGGCGTTACGTCTCATGGCCGATCCGTCACGGGTGCTTGCTGTTCTTGGCCCCACCAACACCGGAAAGACCCATTACGCCATTGAGCGAATGCTGGCGTATCCCACGGGAATAATCGGCCTGCCACTGCGGTTGCTGGCGCGCGAAGTCTACGACAAGATTGTCGCCTTGCGGGGGCCTTCGGTTGTTGCGCTGGTCACCGGTGAGGAACGCATTGTACCGCCGCGGGCCAGGTACTGGGTTTGCACGGTCGAAGCGATGCCGCAGGGCATGGGCGCGGATTTTGTCGCGGTGGACGAGATCCAGTTATGTGCCGATCCCGAGCGTGGCCACGTCTTCACCGACCGTCTGCTGCATATGCGCGGCCTGAAGGAGACCCAGTTTCTGGGCGCGCAGACGATGCGCGGCGCGATTTCCGAGCTTGTCCCGCAGGTTCAGTTCGTTGGCCGGGCCAGGCTGTCCCGGCTGACGTATTCAGGTTCGAAAAAGTTAAGTAAAATGCCGTCACGCAGCGCGATTGTGGGATTTTCGATTGATAATGTGTATGCCATGGCCGAGCTGCTAAGGCGCCAGAAAGGCGGAGCAGCGGTTGTGATGGGCGCGCTCAGCCCGCGCACCCGCAACGCACAGGTGGCGCTCTATCAGAACGGGGATGTGGATTACCTGGTGGCGACCGATGCCATCGGCATGGGGCTCAATCTGGATATCAATCACGTGGCGTTTTCCGCGCTGACCAAATTTGACGGGCGGCGCATGCGGGCACTCGCGCCCAATGAGCTGGCGCAGATCGCCGGCCGTGCCGGGCGGGGCATGGCTGATGGCACCTTCGGGGTGACGGGCGAAGCGCCCGAACTGCCCGAGGACATGGCGCAGGCCATCACCGATCATCGCTTTGCCCCCCTGCGCAAGCTGGAATGGCGTAATGACGTCCTGCGATTCGGTACTCTGGACACGCTGATCGCCTCGCTTGAGGAAAAGCCGGATGACCAATGGCTGAACCGGGCGCGGGAGGCGGATGATCTGATTGCATTGAAAACGCTTGCGGCGCAGGCCGAGGTGCGCGCGCGGGCGTCCGACGCGGCGTCCGTACGGCTGCTCTGGGATGTCTGCCGTGTGCCGGATTTCCGGGACATCAGCCATGCGGAACATGCGGGCCTTCTGGAGCGGATTTTTGCGGACCTGCATGAACACGGCTGCGTCGACGTGACCTGGTTTTCGGCGCAGGTGGCGCGAATCGACCGCACCGACGGTGATATCGACACATTGTCGAAACGTCTGGCATATGTCCGCACCTGGACCTACGTGGCGCAGCGCAAGGGCTGGCTTGCGGATGAAATCCATTGGCGCGAGGCGACGCGCGCTGTAGAAGACCGTTTGTCGGATGCGCTGCATGGCGCGCTGACACAGCGTTTCGTCGACCGCAGGACCTCTGTCCTGATGCGGCGGCTCAAGCAGAAGGAGGCCATGGTGGCCGAAGTGAATGACAAGGGCGAAGTGACGGTCGAGGGCGAATTTGTCGGCCGTCTGGAAGGCTTCCGGTTTCTGCAGGACAAAACCGCGGGAGGCCAGGAAGCCAAGGCCGTGCAGCAGGCCAGTCTGCAGGCGCTGATGCCGCACTTTCATTTGCGCTCTGACAAGTTCTACAACGCCCCGGACACGGAGATAGACTTTACCGAGCAGGGTGGCCTGATGTGGGGCGAACACGCCGTCGGCCGGCTGGCTGCCGGCTCTGATCCGCTGCGCCCAACGGTCGTGGCGTTTGTCGACGACGTGGCGGGTCCGGACGTTGCCGCCAAGGTAGAGCGCCGTCTGCAGCATTTCATCGACCGCAAGATCGCCACTCTGTTCGAGCCGTTGCAGGCCATTCAGCGCGACGAGACGCTGACAGGTCTGGCGCGGGGTTTCGGATTTCAACTGGTGGAAAACTTTGGCGTGATCCCGCGTGGGGACGTGGCCGAGGACGTAAAGGCGCTGGATCAGGAGGCGCGCGGCCAGTTGCGCAAACATGGCGTGCGATTCGGTCAGTTTACAGTGTTTCTGCCTCTGCTGCTCAAACCTGCGCCGACGCGGTTGCGTCTGGTGCTGTGGTCGCTGGCCAGGGGGCTTGACGAGTTTCCCGAAAGCCCGCCCGCCGGGCTGGTCACGGTGCCTTCGGGGCAGGGACATCCCGCAGGTTATTTCAGTATGGCGGGCTATCGCGCCGCAGGCGAACGGGCTATTCGCATAGACATGCTTGAAAGGTTGGCCGACATGCTGCGGGCGCAGGACAGCCGCGGCGGGTTCGAGGCCAGCGCAGACATGCTGTCCATCACGGGCATGACGCTGGAGCAGTTCGCGGGCCTGATGCAGGGGCTGGGCTATCGCGCGGATCGCGCAGAGCGCGACAAGATCAAGCCGGCGCCCGCGCCGGCTGGGGCCGACAACGCGTCGGCGGGCGCGGAGGCGCCGACAGAGGCGCAATCCAACGCAGACCCTGCGCCCGACACACCACCGGACGCGGATGCGGTGCAGAGTTCCGACGCCGATGCGGCACCTCAGAGTGTGCCCGCTGCCGTGCCGGATGCGAATGAAGACGCCACACCGGCGCCTTCGCCCGCCGAGGCCGTGGCCTCGCAAGAGGCCGGTGCGGATGCCGACATCGCTGCGGAGGCGTCCGACGCACCGGAGACACCTGAACGAGAGGTGTTTTTTACCTTCACCTGGGGTGGTCGTGCGGCGCGTGGCAGAACACAAGAGGGCGACGCCCCGCGCAGCCGCCGTGAGCGCGGTACCCAGAAGGGCGGACAGCCCGGTGGTGCGAAAGGCGGCAAGCCGGGCGGCAAACCGCGCGGCCCGCGCAAGGGCGAGCGCAAGGACCGCAAGGAAAGTGGCCCCAAGACGTTCAGCGCCAAACCCGCGAAAACCGGCAAGATTGATCCCGACAACCCGTTTGCGGCCGCGCTGATGGGCCTCAAGGACAAGATCTGACACAGGCGGACGGCACACCCGAGGATCGCATCCGGCTGGACAAATGGCTGTGGCAGGCACGGTTTTTCAAGACGCGCGCCCTGTCCGCCAGATTGGTGACATCCGGCAAGGTGCGGGTCAACGCGCGCAAGGTCTCCAAGCCCGCGCATGCGGTGGGCCCCGGCGATGTGCTGACCTTTCCGCAGGCGGGCAGGATTCGGGTTGTTCGCCTCTGCGGCGTGGGCGCGCGACGCGGTCCGGCGCCGGAGGCGCAGTCGCTTTACGTCGATCTTGCTCCGTAGCTTCCGAACACAGTTGTTCCGCGACCGCGGCATGCGGGACAAACGTCGTTCTTTGGTGCAAGCTTCGGGAAAGCTTTTTAGAAGCGTTCCAGACTGCTTGAATGATTCCGCGCGGTGGCCTAGGTCAGGCGAAGCCGGAAAACAAACGAGACCCGATGACCTACGCTGTCACAGACAATTGCATCGCGTGCAAGTACACCGATTGCGTCGAGGTCTGCCCCGTGGATTGTTTCTACGAGGGTGAGAACATGTTGGTCATTCACCCGGACGAATGCATTGACTGCGGTGTGTGTGAACCGGAATGCCCCGCCGACGCGATCCGGCCCGATACGGAGCCGAACATCGAGGAATGGGTGGAATTCAACCGTAAGTACTCTGAGATGTGGCCGGTTATCATCACCAGAAAAGATCCGCTGCCCGAAGCTGAAGAGCGCGATGGCGAAACCGGCAAGCGCGACAAGTACTTTTCCGAAGAGGCGGGCGAGGGCGGCTGACGTGATTCGGCCCGGGCGTGCGCATGCTGCGCCCAGATCCGCGCGCGCGGTCCTTGGCCTTGCTGTGCAGGCCTGATGCGACGTTGCTTCCGTTGTTGGCCAGATTGTGGTATGATTATCAGATATATGTAGCCAACCGTCCGATATCCACCGTCCCGCGCAGCCGTTCGGGGGTGGATTTCTTTGCGCCTGAGACTAAGTAAAAAGGATTGGGGGCTGTGGCAGACCCTGATCTTCCGGCCTCGGGTGCGGGAGCCTAAGTGAGGATAAACTGAATGAGCAAATCGGTGAAATCCGAGTTTCGTCCCGACGATTACGTCGTCTATCCGGCGCATGGCGTCGGGCAGATCGTTTCCATCGAAAAGCAGGAAATTGCCGGGATCGAACTGGAACTCTTCGTGATTTCGTTCGAAAAGGACAAAATGACGCTGCGGGTGCCGACACACAAGGCTGTCGAAATCGGCATGCGCAGTCTTTCGAGCCCCGACATCGTTTCCAAGGCCATGAGCACGCTCAAGGGCAAAGCCAAGGTGAAACGGGCCATGTGGTCGCGCCGGGCACAGGAATATGAACAAAAGATCAACTCGGGCGATCTCATCGCGATTGCCGAAGTGGTGCGCGATCTTCACCGCAACGACGATCAGCGCGAACAAAGCTATTCTGAGCGCCAGCTTTACGAAGCCGCGCTGGAACGGCTGACGCGCGAGGTTGCGGCGGTCAGTGGCGACGACGAAGTGCAGGCGGCCAAAATTGTGGATGACGTCCTGGTGTCGCGCGCGGCGTAACGCCCGGACGCACCTGTCCGGACCGTTCGGACCCTGGCCGCGCCGGTGGTGACGGGCGCGGCTTTGTCATGTGACGGGGCGTGACACTGGCTGGCGCTGTCGGAGCGATCGGGCCAGCGCTGGCCGGCCGGGTCAGATCAGAACCGCCACCAGCACCGCAATCTCGACAAGCTGCTGTGTTGCGCCCAGAACATCCCCTGACTGCCCGCCGATCCGGGACCGGGTCAGCGCGCCCACGCCAAGCGCGGTCAACGCTGCCAGCACGCTCAGCGCTACACCCGCAGGGCCAAAGATCACCACGGACACGGCAAAACCCAGGAATGCGGCCAGACCGGCCGTCCGGCGCGGCACCCGGCCGACGCTGTGCGACAGCCCGTCGCGTCGTGCGTGCGGCAGGGCGCTCATGAGAGCGGGCATGGCCGCGCGCGACAGCACCGCTGCGGTCAGAAGCGCCGCTGCCGCCTGTCCGGTCCCGAACAGGGCCGACAGCGCAGCCCATCGCAATCCCAGCGACACAATCAGCGCCAGCACGCCATAGGTGCCGATCCGGCTGTCGCGCATGATCTCCAGTCGCCTTTCCGGCGTCCATCCGCCCCAGAATCCGTCGGCACAATCCGCCAGACCATCCTCGTGCAGGGCGCCCGTGGCAAAGATCATGGTGATCAGCGCGATCATCGCCGCAATGGGCGGACCCAGACCCAGCGTGATGGCCAGCAAGCCGGTCAGTGCGGCCAGGCCGCCCGGCGCCAGCCCCACCAGCGGATAGGCCCAGGCCGCGCGCGCCGTGCGGCTTGCGGCATGCCCGCCACCGGGCAGCGGAACCGGCAGCCGTGTCAGCAGAGCCAGCGCCAGCGGCAGATCGCTTCCGCGTATCAACGCGGTATCATCGTCGTTTTTGGTCATGGTTCCGGTCGATTTGGGCTGCGTGCCCGATGCAACCTGCGTTACATGGGGATGCGCAATGAGGCAACGGGGGGATGGGTGCCGGACTTCGCTACGCTGCAAGAGTTCTCGACGCGACTGCACCAAGCGCCGGAGCCGGATCACGCGGCCCGCGCGGCGGCGCAGACGCGCAACGCCACGCTCACCAAACCGCCCGGCGCGCTTGGCCAACTGGAGGACCTCGCGCTCTGGTACTGTGGCTGGCGCGGGGCCGACGCCCGGGTGACCGCCCCACAAGTGCTTGTTTTTGCAGGCAACCACGGTGTCACGGCGCAAGGGGTTTCCGCCTTTCCCGCAAATGTCACAGCGCAGATGGTGGCCAACTTCACAGCCGGCGGAGCAGCAATCAACCAGCTGGCCCGCAGTGTCGGGGCGCGTCTGGATGTGCATGCCCTGTCGCTGGACAGGCCCACGCGCGATTTCACCACCGGCCCCGCACTGGACGAGGCAGCCTGCCTTTCGGCCCTGCAGGCGGGCTGGTGCGCGGTGTCGTCAGACGCCGATCTTCTGGTGGTCGGGGAGATGGGCATCGGCAATACAACCGCCGCCGCCGCGATGGCGCACGCCCTGTTCGGCGCATCGGCTGATGACTGGACAGGAGCCGGAACCGGGGTCAGTGGTCCGGCACTGGTCCGCAAGACGGACGTCGTGGCCCGGGCGCTGGAGGCCAATCCGGGCGCGCGTGGTGATGGTCTGCAAACCCTGCGTTGCCTGGGCGGGCGGGAGATCGCGGCGATGGCCGGAGCAATTGCCCGGGCGCGCAGCGTCCGTGTACCCGTGCTTCTGGACGGCTTCATATGCACAATGGCAGCGGCCTGTCTAGCGCAGGCGGTTCCGGATGCACTGGCGCACTGCCGGGCGGGCCATGTCAGCGCCGAAAGCGCTCATGCCGCTGTTCTGGACAGGCTGGGCCTTGATCCGGTTCTCTCGCTTGGCATGCGGCTTGGCGAAGGCTCCGGCGGCACGCTTGCAGTGTCGGTACTGCGCGCCGCGCTTGAGTGCCATCAGGGCATGGCAACGTTCGATGAGGCGGGTGTGTCCGGTGGATAGCGCCTCCCGCGGGAGTATTTAAGGAAAGATGAAGCAGGGGCGGTGTCTTCATCTTTCCGGAAATACTCATGACCCACTCCTGCCATGAGCGGTCCGGTGTACGTGGAACATCGGTCTTCGCACATGTCCGTGTTTGCAATCAGGCCTGTTTTCGGTCTGCGTCGGTGCCTTCAATGGTTTCCGCGACATCCTCTTCGAGTTGTGACAGAAGCATGGTCTGCAACTCTTCCTCCAGTTCCATGGCGCGGTGGATATAGCCGCCGTTCTCTGTTGTGGGGATCGAAGGATCCCAGAGCGCGGCCAGTTCCCTTACCGACCGACGGTCGTGATGATAAAAGGTTTTCTGCAATTCCGCGGCCTCGAATTCGGACAGGCCGACGTTTTCCAGCACATACCGACCCGCCCGGATCGAGCTGTCGAACAGTTCGCGCACGATGTCGTTGGCGCCTGCCTGATACAAGCGAAACACATGGGTGCGGTCGCGTGCGCGGGCGACGATATGCAGATCGGGGCGTTCGCGCCGGGCGAAGGCCACCAGCCGCAGCGTGGCCTCGGCATCGTCGAGCGCCGCCACCAGCACCCTTGCATCCTTGAGTCCGGCGGCGTGGAGCAGTTCGGGTCGTCCCGGGTCGCCGAGAAAGGCCTTTATGCCAAAACGCCGCATGCGCTGGATCGCCTCGAGATCATGGTCAAGCACCACGGTGCGAAATCCGCTGGAGCGGACCATGCGGTTCACGACCTGTCCGAAGCGTCCAATGCCCGCGATGATCACCGGACCGGTGTGGTCGATCTCGTCCGCAACCGGGCTGTCGGTGTCTTCCGGTGTCATTCTGTTCGAGAGCCAGTCGTACAGGATGAACAGAAGCGGGGTGATCAGCATGGTGATGGCCACCACCAGCAGCAACGTGCCCCGCAGCTCGGGCGGGATGACATTGTGCTGGCCGGAAAAATTGATCAGTACGAATCCGAACTCACCCGCCTGCGCCAGTCCAAGCGTGAAAAGCCACAGGTTGCGTCCTGACAGGCCGAACACACGCCCCAGACCATACAGCACCACGCCCTTGATCAGGATGAGCGCCAGGGCAAGCCCCATGATCTGAAAGAAGTCGGCAAACAGCACCGTGAAGTTGATCGAAGCGCCCACCGCGATAAAGAACAGTCCCAGCAACAGCCCCTTGAAGGGGGCGATGTCGGATTCCAGCTCGTGCCGGAACTCTGAACTGGCCAGAACGACACCGGCCAGAAACGCGCCAAGCGCGGGGGACAGTCCGACGAGGTGCATCAGAAAGGCGATGCCGACCACGATCAGCAGGGCGAATGCGGTGTACATCTCGCGCATTCTGGTGGTGTGAATGAACCGGAAGATCGGTCGTGTCCCGTAGATACCGAACAGGATGATCGCCCCCACCGCAGCGATCGTGACCAGCGTGACGCCCCAGCCCGGCAGGCTTTCGATAAAGGATTGCGCGGCCTCGGCTGCGGCCTCGGCATCGTTGTGGCCTGCGCCGTGGTCGTCGCCATGCTCGCCGGTTTCGGACAGGCGCTGCAGCGTCTCGCCCAGGATCATGTCGGGTGTCTTGGGCAGGGCCAGCAGAGGCAGGAGCGCCAGCATCGGAATGACGGCGATGTCCTGTGTCAGCAACACCGAAAATGTCGACCGGCCACCGCCTGTCTGCATCAGTCCCTTTTCGGACAGCGTTTGCAGAACGATCGCGGTCGATGACAGGGCCAGCACCAGTCCGATGGCCAGTGCCACGGTCCAGTAGACGCCAAGCGCCATGGCGCCCAGCATCACCGCGGCAGTGGTCAGCACGACCTGCAGACCACCCAGGCCCACCAGTTTCTGGCGCATGTCCCAAAGCGCGCGCGGCTCCAACTCGAGCCCGATGAGAAACAGCATCATGACCACGCCAAACTCGGCGAAGTGCTGCAGCTCTTCGGCCGCATGACCGCCCAGCAGCCCCGGGATCTGTCCGATCGCGATGCCTGCCGCGAGATAGCCCAGAACCGATCCAAGCCCCAGCCGCGCCGCCAGCGGTACCGCAATCACCGCAGCGGCAAGAAAGATCGTGGCCTGAAAGAGAAACCCTTCCATCGGGTTACACCGGCAGAGGCGCGGCGGCCCCGCACTGGTCGATCACGATCTGTGGCCGCATCTTGTCCACGGCGTCACGCGGCAGGAACACCTCGGCTGCGAGGTGGCTGAACGCGGGCAGATCGGCGCGACAGACCCGCGGCAGCTCGTCCAAACCGCCGCCCGGCGTCCGGGCGAGGGGGTGGCGGGCCTGACCGGGCGACAGATCCCTAGGCTCACCCGGCTCTTGCGGGGTAAGGTGCGCATCGGTCTGAAGCGCGGACAGGATCTGGCTGTCGATCGTATCGGGCATCTGCGTCAAAACTGCGTGTTTGACGGACGTAATGCAATGTCTTTGCGTGAAAAGGACTCAGGTGCTGTCGCGATGTGCGTAAAATGCCCGCGTATTGGCATGTTGCGCGCGTGTGACGCGGAAGCGCGCGGTACTGGCCTGGGGATCCGCCTGCGCCCCAGGCGCTTTGTCGCAGCGCGGCCCGCTTGCGTGGGGGCGCGATGCGCATGGCGTGACAAACAGGCGGGGTCCGGACGCCACGACCGGCCCGGTGAGAGCCGTTTGTTCAGGCTTCGGACGGTGACCGCGCGCTTTGGCGGAAGGGGCGACCAGTCCCGCAGAACTGCCTGTCGCGCGCCGTTCCTGACTGGCCCTATCGCGGCGGCCTTGCGAATGCCGGGTACGCGCCCGCAGGACCGATCAGACCCTGACGTCCGGATTTTGTCCGGAGAGCGGCGCCGGCGCGCCGGCATTGGCCGGGCGCTGCCGGGACAGGCGCGATGACACGCCTGCAGTGGCATCTGTCCGGACCCGTGACCGACAGGATCACCGTAGAGCGCATCCGGTGCAGGCAGGACAGCGGCCTAGGTCGACGTCGCACAGACGCGTTTCGATGTTTCGCCACAGCATGGCGAACCGGCGAAATGCGTGGAGCGAACGCATGTTGCGTGTGGTTCGGGGTGACACAGCGCCTCGGTGAGATACACCCGGCATAACCCGGTACTGCACCGGACCACGCCTCTTGGGCCGTTCGAACACCAGCAGACTGTCCGCGAAGGGATCGTGGCAAAGCCGCGCCGTTCAGCCCTGCGGCATCTTCAGCGCGACACTGCGCCCGCTCTTGGAATACCGAAGCTCACTGGTTCCGATTGCGGTCACACGTCCGCCATCCAGACGGTCGCCGACCTTGACCTTCTTGTAGCGGCCATTGGGCAGCCGGACCAGCGCGCGCCGGTTCGCCGCAGAGCCATAGACCCCGATCAGGTTGACCCGGCGCAACTTAAGCACGTTTTTTTCCGTGGCGGCGCGGGCCACCGTCGCCGATGTCGGGGCACTGGCGCGCAGGCGTTGATTGCGCGGTACGGCAACGCCAGCCACCTGTTGGGTCTCCTGAGGTTCGGTCGTCGTGGCGGCTGATGGTGCCGTGCCCTGTTGTGCGGTCTGGGCCTGCTGGCGCGCCGCACGCTCTGCGGCCTGTGCCGCCGCCTGACGCTCTGCCTCTTGCGCGGCGCGCTGACGGGCGGCTTGCGTCGTCGCCACAATCTGCGCGAACCCGCTGGGCCGGGGCTGCGGTTTGATCGATGTGGCCACGGCCTGTGCGGTGGCTCCGGCAAAAGGGTCGGCCGTGTCGTCTGTTTCGCCCGTTTCCTCTGTTGCGATCTTCGTCTCGCCGGGGTCGGTTGTGGAGGTGTCTTCGGTCTGTCCGGCAGGCTCCTGTGTGCTTTGCGGACGCGACTGGGGCCGGATGGCCGCCAGTGTCGCGTCGCTTTCGGAGAGCCCGGTTGCCGCCGTGTCGTCCGGAGCCGTGTCCTCCGCAGTGCCGTCCGTCGCCGAACCGGGCCGTGCGCGCGGGCGTGTACCGGGGCTGCGGGCCAGGTCATCGGCCGACCCGTCAGGCAGCGCTGCGGTCTCCGGCGCGTCCGGAGCAGGGCCAAGTGTTTCTGCCGGGCGGTCCGGCGGCACAAGCTTGGGGCGTCCGCTGAACACCCGCACGCCCGAAGGCGTCTCGGCCCCGTCCGGGCTGGCGCGCACGGGCGTGTCGTCCACAGGCGTGTCGTCATCGGTCACGTCGGCCGGGCCGGTCCCCGGCGCGTTGCGGGGCGCGGGCGCTTGCGGCAGCGCGTCGCGCGCATATGTCCCGGCATCCGGCAGGGCAACGGTATCCTGTTCCAGAACACGAGGGTCGATTGCCGTCTGGTGGACATCATCAATCGGCAGGATGGCCGGGGCCTGTGGCGTGTTGGGGGCGGTCTGCCAGATGCCGGAAACGGCATATTGCGTGCGCGCCTCGTCGATGGCCGGGGACGCGGCCTCGCTGTCTTGTGCGGGCGCCTGCGTTGTGGCGGAAGGGGCCGTCAGCCCGGCGTCGGCGTTTGCCTCCGGCACGATCCCCGTGGCTGCATCTGCGGCGCTGACGTGCTGGCGTTCCGCCGTGTCATCCGGCGTCTGGCCAGGGTCGCGCGCCTCTTGCACGCCTTCGGTCAGTGACGCAGGCGGCTGAATGGTCGCGTCTGCCGCCACGTCATCCGCATCCTGCGCACGGTTTCCGGACAAGTCAGGATCAGGCGCGGCGGTGCCTGCCGCATCGTCGCTCACCTCGGCCTGCCGAACCTCGTCTGCCTCTCGAAACATCGCGGCCCAGGCGGCCACGCCCACCAGAAAGAGCAGAAGAACCGCGGTCAGGACAACGCCGAGGTAACGCGGCTTGCCTCCAACACGCGCCCCATCCCGCGCCCCGAAAATGGTCAGCTGTCGCTCTTCGTCGGCTGGCTTTGCGTGGCGTGGTGTCGCCGCCGAGACAGGCTGCGGCGCTGCGTCGTGCGGTGTCTTGGGGGGCTGTGTCTGGCGCCGCGTTACAAAGGCGCGCGGCTCGGCCGTCCCGGCGGCTGAAGCCGCCGCCGACGTGGCGGCCTGCCCGGCGAGCGGTTGCGTCTGCGCGTCATCCAGCGGTCCCGCCGTGACAGGAGGCTCTGGCGGAATGTCGGCCATGACCGGGGGGGCTGTTTCCGGCTCGTCCGGCATGTCCTGCGCAGCATTGCCCGCGGCCGGCATGTCGCGCGACGCGCCGGACAGTTTCGGCGCCGCACCTGACGCAGTGTCGGGCGCCGGGTCGCGCTGCGCCCGGATCGAGGTAAAGGCAAAGGCGGTCTGCACCTCCACGGCGGGGGCGGTGTCTGTCGGCAGATCGCGCAGGGGCGTGCCCGTCTCAGGCTGATCCGTCGATGGCGTTTCCATCAGAGCACCCGCCTGGTGCCCGGTTGCCCCGTGCTCTGGTCCGGTCCGGGCCAGGGCGGCCTCTGCGGGCGGCTCCTGCGGCACGGTCTGCAGCACAGTCTCTGGCCGAGTCTCTGGCACAGTCTCCGGCGCGGGCGCAGGTGTCGCGATCTTGCCAGTGATGCGCACCGCGGCCGTGTCGCGCGCCACTTCGGTGTCGTCGGGCAGTGTGTCGGCTGCGTACTGTGTGCAGCCAAACCAGGGTTCGCCGACAAAGTCGCGCGTCTGCGGCGCTGCGACGAAACACAATGGCGCAAAACCGTGCTGCACGGCAAACGCCTCGGCCTCTGCCAGTGTTTCACGCGCCACGGCTGCGACACAGACCTGACCGGCGCTAATCGACCAGTCATAGGCGAGATCATCCACCGGATAAGGCGTCGCCCCCTGCAGATGCCGAAGCGCGGCCGCGCCGATCTGCTCGGGGTCAAGCCCGTCCGCGTCGAAGTCCAGAAACCGGATCTGATCGTTGGGAATCACCAGTTTTGTGGAAACCCCGGCGGGATCAAGGCTCTGCGCCAGTGCGCGCAGCACCTGCAGCTCCGCGGTCAGGTCCGGGCTTGCCAGATCGACCTCGCCCACCATGTTCCAGCCCGGAAAGGCCCGGCGCAGCAGGCCTATGCCGTCAAAAGACAGGGTCAGGGCGAAATTGGGCTTCATTTGCACGTTCTGCACCTGTGGCCGGGCTTTGGGTCCGCCGCGATCGTTGTCGCAATATTACAGCAGCCGCGCGCGCAGGAAAAGGGAAGAGCCCGGTTTGCCTGTCCGGACCACGCCCTACGCGCCGCTATCGGCGATTAGACGCCTGCCTTGGTTAACGCCTGGTCAAGATCGGCCATAAGATCCTGCACATCCTCGATCCCGATGGACAGCCGCACCACGTTGGGCGCGGCGCCGGCGGCGATCTGCTGCTCCGGTGTCAACTGGCGATGCGTGGTCGAGGCCGAATGGATGATCAGCGACCGTGTGTCGCCCAGATTGGCCACATGGCTGAAAATCTCAAGATTGTCGACCAGCCTTACACAGCCTTCATAGCCGCTTTTCAGTGCGACCGTGAACAGCGCACCGGCGCCGTTGGGGCAGATTTTCTTGATCCGCTTGAAGTACGGCGACGACTTGAGACCGGCATAGGTGACCGCCTCGACGCGGTCGTCCTTTTCCAGCCACTCGGCCAGCGCGGTGGCGTTTTCGACATGGCGCTGCATGCGCAGGCTCAGCGTCTCGATCCCCATCAGCGTGTAGTGCGCCGCCTGCGGGTTGAGCGTCATGCCCAGATCGCGCAGGCCCACGGCGATGCCGTGAAAGGTGAAGGCGAGATTGCCGAAGGTTTCGTGAAATTTCAGACCGTGATACGCGGGCTCCGGCGCGCTGAGCGAGGGGAACTTGTCCGAGGCCGACCAGTCGAAGGTGCCGGAATCGACGACAACGCCGCCCGTGACCGTGCCGTTGCCGGTCAGGTACTTGGTCATCGAGTGCACCACCAGTGTCGCGCCATGCTCGATCGGACGGCAGAGATAGGGCGTGGCCGAGGTGTTGTCGACAATCAGCGGCAGACCGGCAGCGTCGGCCACCTTTGCCACGGCGTCGAGGTCCGCGATATGTCCGCCCGGATTGGCGATGGATTCGCAGAAAACGGCGCGTGTGTCGTCGTCAATTGCCGCCCGCACCGCGTCGAGATCGTCGATGTCGACAAACTTGGCCGACCAGCCAAACCGTTGAATTGTCTGGCTGAATTGCGTAACCGATCCGCCGTAGAGACGGTTGGAGACCACGACATTCCGGCCTGGTCCCATGATCGGGAAAAGCGCCATGATCTGCGCCGCATGCCCCGAGGAACAGCAGACCGCGCCAACCCCGCCTTCCAGCGTGGCGATCCGCTCTTGCAGGGCCGCGACCGTGGGGTTGGTCAGGCGCGAGTAGATATAGCCCACTTCCTGAAGGTTAAACAGCGCCGCGGCGTGCTCGGCATCGCGAAAGACATAGGCCGTGGTCTGGTAGATCGGCGTCTGCCGTGCCCCCGTCGCAGGGTCCGGGCGCGCTCCGGCGTGAATTTGCAGCGTGTCGAACCCGAATGTATGCACGCGATCTGTCATGGCATCTCTCCCTGCAATGTCTGGCGAAGGGTTAAGCCAAAGCCCGCACCAGAACAACCGGCTAAACCCGTCCCGCGGCGCGGCAGGCATCAAACTTTTGGGAAACCGGATGACGGTCGGCCGAATCGGGCTGAACCGGCGGTCGGTATCCCATCGGTGTTGCCCGGGTGTTGTGTCGGCGCGCGCCCGAGCGCCTGGCGTCAGTGCGCCCCGACAAACCCGGCCAGCAGGCGATTGAAGGCCTCGGCCCGTTCAATGTTGACCAGGTGCCCCGTCGCTGGAAAGTGGTGCCAGGCGACATCGGGCAGAATGTCGTGCAGAAAGGCGTTCGTTTCGCCGACCAGATAATAATCCTCGTCCCCGGTCACCAGCATGACGGGCGCCGCGAAGGCCGCCAGCCTGTCGGTGTCGTCAAACAGGGAACGGCGATCCCAGTGCAGCGTCGACAGCACATGAACCGCGCCCTGAGCAGACTGGCCGCGCAGGTTTTCGGCATAGATGGCCCAGTCGTCCGGGGCGTCCCGCTGAAAGCTGCGATAAGCGGGGTCGTCTTCCAGAACGGCCACGCCGCCTTTTGCTCCCAGGTCTTCACGCAGGCGGATTTCATGGCCGACCCAGGTCCGGCGGTAGCGGTCCTGTTCCGCCGCGTCGCGTGGTCCCGAACTGATGCCGACAAGGGTCAGGCTGGCGATCCGGTCCGGATGCTCCAGCGCGAAATCGAGGCTGGTGAAACTGCCCATCGACGTGCCCACAAGGTGCGCCTGCTCCAGCCCCAGGTGATCCATCAGCGCGCGAAGATCACCGGTAGAGCGGGCCTGACCGTATTGCCCGCGCTGCGCCGGGATGTCCGAGGGCTGAAAGCCGCGCGCGCTGTAGGTGATGCATCGACAGCCGGACGCCAGCACCGGAACCTGCCGGTGCCAGCTGCGGTAATCGCCGCCAAACTCATGCACAAACACAATCGGCGCGCCGGTTCCGGTGTCTTCGTAAAACAGCGCGATGCCATCATTGGTGCGGAACACGGTCATGTCTGAAATCCTGCCTCGGGCGCGCGGTGATGTGATCAGCGGGTCAGTGCCGCAATGGCGTCGGCGTCATAGCCAAGTTCGGCCAGGACATCGCCCGTATGCTGCCCCAGATCCGGGGCAGGGCGTTCCTGCAACGCATGGTCGGCAATCGGATTTCGGGCAAAGCGCATGTCGCGGCCATTGGCGCTGACCACGGAAAAGGCGGCATATTCCTTTGCGACAGCGCTCCCGGCGATGGTTTCTACGGTCTCCACCATCGAACAGGGAATGCCATTGTCGATCAGCAGTGCCATCCAGTGCGCCGCCGGGTGCTGTTTCAGATGCGCACCAAGAACGTCATCGAGCGCATCGCGATTGGCCAGCCGTGCCTCGTCGCCCTGAAACCGCGGATCGTCCAGCAACGCCGTGTATCCGATCGCGTCGCAGAAGCGTGGCCAGTCCTTGTCGCTGCCCAGAGCGATAACGATGTCCCGGTCAGCGGTCGGGTAGGGCTCGAACGGGGTCATCGACGGATGGCGCGAGCCGATGGGCCCTGGCACAACTCCGGCGTTCAGATAGCGGGCAAAGGCGTTTTCCAGGCAGACCCACTGACACGCCAGCATCGAGACATCCAGATGACCGGTGTCCGCCGCACCCTGCGCATCTCGTGCGTAGAGCCTTTGCAGAATGCCGATCGTGGTGAACAGCGCAGCGGATATGTCGCCGACTGAAAACCCGACACGGGTCGGGTCGCCATCGAGCGGGCCATTGATGCTCATCATGCCGCTCATTGCCTGCACCACGATATCGTAGGCCGGGCGATGCGACAGGCTGCCGGTCTGGCCAAACCCGCTGATCGAGGCCGTGATCAGGCGCGGGTTGATCCGTTTGAGGTCGCCATCGCTGCATCCCAGACGGTCGCGCACGCCGGGGCGCATGTTCTCGATGAAGACATCCGCCGTCGCCAGAAGCCTGTGCAGCGCCGCCTTGCCGTCATCGGTCTTGAGATCAAGCACCACAGAGCGCTTGTTGCGGTTGAGCGACGCGAAATAGAGGCTGACGTCGTTTTCAAAGGGTGGTGTGGCGCGTGCCAGATCGCCACCGGGGTTTTCCACCTTGATCACATCTGCCCCAAGGCTCGCCAGCAGCCAGGTGCAAAACGGCCCGGACAGGACCGAGGTCATGTCGACAACGCGGATGCCTTTCATCGCGCAGCCCTCCTCAGCATGGATTTCAGCGCCTTCAGGTGGCCGCCATCCGCGGCTTCCGCGGTGGCGCACAGGCTGTGGCACGTCTCTTGCAGTGCGTCGCGCGTCGCGATGCGGTCCACCAGGCCCCAGAGCGCGGCATCCGCGGCGCCGACCGTGTCACCGCCCAGCAGCAGCGCGGCAGCACGTCCCGGTCCGACCAGCGCCCGTAGCCGGTCCACGTCATACTGCCCCGGCAGTACGCCGTTGCCGAGCACCGGATAGGCGAACCGCGCCTCTGGCACGCTGACACGGATATCGCATCCCAGGGCAAGGGTCAGCCCGCCGCCCATGCACGGCCCGTTGATGGCGGCCATCGTGAGCACCGGGATGGCATGCAGCGCCTCTGCCATCTCGGTCCAGAGATCCGGCCCCGCAGTGTCGTCATGCAACGTGGCCAGATCTGCGCCTGCGCAGAACACCCGGTCTCCTGCACCGGTCAGCGTGACAGCACGCAGCCCGTCATCCCCAGCCGCCGCGCGAAAGATGTCGCGCAGGCCGATCAGCATCTGCGATGTCACGGCGTTGGCTTTTGCGGGCCGGTTGAGCGTCACCGTCAGGCTGGCGTCCCGGCGCTGGCTCAGGATGAGATCATCACTCATCGGCGAAACTCTGGCACGGTGCGGTCCAGCATGCGGATCAGCGCGGGCCACTGCACCTCGCCCTGCGGGCCACTCCCGGGCGCGCCCCATACGTGCAACGCAGCCATCGCCTCTGGCGAAATTTCAATTGGCCTGTCCGAGGCGGCCAGAACATCCACCTGAATTTTGCACGCCATTTCAAGATAATAGTGATAGATGAACGCCTCTGCGGCGGTGCGACCGACAACCAGCAGCCCGTGGTTCTGCAACAGCATGGCAAAGTTGTCGCCAAGATCGCGGGCCAGCAGGGCGCCTTCATCCTCGACGGCCGTCGAATCCTGATAGGGGTGGCTAGACAGGGTGCCCATCACAAACCCCGCGTGCTGTGACAGCGGCAACAGACCCCCGGGCATGGCAGAGACAGCGACACCGGCGCGTGTGTGGCTGTGGATGACATAGTTCACATCCGGCCGCGCAGTCAGAACAGCCGAATGGATAATGTGGCCCGCCTGATTGACGATGAGATCACCACCGGCCGCATCGTCCACAGCGTCACCGTCAAAGGACATTCGGGTCAGGTTGGAGGCGGTGATCTCGTCAAACATCAGGTCATGCGAGTTCAGCAGATAATGCGCCGGATCGTCCGGCATGCGCGCCGAGATATGGGTCGAGGTCAGGTCCGTCCACCCGAAGTGATGCGCCAGCCTGTAGAGCGCGGCCAGCTCCTGGCGGATCGCGGCGCTCATCATGCTTCTCCCAGGGCGTCGCGGTACAGGTTGTGAAAATGGCGCAGACCGACCTCGCTCATTGCGCCGCTGCCATCGCCGATCACATAGGGCCCGGGCTCAAAGGCGCGGCTTTGCATGCCTTTCTGGATCTTGGACACGACCACCTCATCCTCGGCTCCGGTGGTTTGCTTGTGCCTGTGCATCAGCGCAATGACATCCTCGTCCGGGATATCCCCGCTGGAGAACCAGCGATAGCGGTAGATCGTCCTGTTCCACGCCACCGGCAGCCATTGGCGGATGGTGAAATAGCCGCCCGGATAGCAACACATCGAGACATTCGGGAATATCCAGTACGCCCCGTAATCACCCGCGCGCGGGCTGGCATTGATGTCGTAGTCGTACTGTTTTTCGTTTCTGGTCTGCGCCTTGCCGTCGTGCCAGATCGTGAGTCCGCGCGGCACGGTGGTATACCCGTCCATGTCCAGAACACCGCGGGTGAGCGAGCTGGCATGAACGGTCGGGCAGTGGTAGCACTCGTTGTAATTCTCGACCGACAGTTTCCAGTTGGACTGGTGCTCGATCTCCGTTTCCGAGACGTACTTCAGTTGCTCGGGCTGCGGATGAAAACTGAGCAGATTTTCGCGATAGTCTTCCAGCTGCGGGCCCATGGGGGCGGCGTTTTCGTCAAGGTTTACAAAAACAAAGCCGCAAAACTCCTCGACCCGGATCGTGCGCAGGTTGATCTGATCACAACTCAGACCGTCGCTGTCCACCGATCCCGGCGCACGGCGCAGCTTGCCGTTAATGTCGTAAGTCCAGGCATGATAGGGGCAGACCAGCACCCGTTTGCCACCGCCTGACCCCTCGACGATGGGATGCCCGCGATGGCGGCAGATGTTGTAGTAGGCCCTGATCGCGCCGTCCTTTGCACGAATGACGAAAACATCCTCGTCCACGATGGAGAATGTCCTGTAATCGCCCGGATTTGCGATTTCCGAGACGTGACACACACATTGCCAGGTGCGGAAAAAGATCCGCTCCTTGTCGATCTCGAACCACTCGGGCCGGGTGTAGTACCAGGCTTGCAGGGGAACATTGCGTGACATGTTGTGTTGGCTTCCGGCGAGCATGCTGTGCCCCGTCGCGTTGCTGGTTTGGCGTCGAGCATCAGCCTGCCTTGCTCTGATACCTTTGCACAGATAAAGATTTCTTACACCTAGGGTAAATTCAGATTGGCCTGACGATGCCGAACTTTTCCGATCTGCCACCGCTGGGCGCGGTGCGCGTCTTTGCTGTCGCTGCACAGTTCGGCAATTTCAAGCGCGCCGCATCCGAGCTGGGGGTGACCCCGACTGCCGTGAGTTCGCAAATCAAGTCGCTTGAAGCGTATCTTGGATGCCCGCTGTTCAACCGCCATGCGCAATCCGTTGTTCTGAACGAGGCAGGGTTGCAGTTTGCCGAAGCCTGCGAGGCGGTGTTTGCGCGACTTGACCGGGCAGTGCAGGACACCCGCCACATGGTCAACCGGTCCTCCATCACCGTGGGAGTTGGCGCGCTGATCGGGTCGCAATGGCTATCCAGGCGCTTGTTCAGCTTCTGGCAGCGCTTTCCCGAAACCGGCCTGCACCTGCAATATCTGCCTGGCGGGGTGGCGTTTTCGGACGGTCAGGCCGACATGATGCTGGCCTGGGGCGACGGGCGATGGCCCGGACTGATCTCTGAATCGCTGCTGCGGTTCAAGACGTCGCCGGTGATCGGCCCAGCGCTTCTGCGCGGCGGACCGCCTCCGGCCCGGCCCGGGGATCTGTTGCGCCTGCCCCTGTTGCACTGGAAGGATCAGGTTGACTGGCTGGAATGGTTCGCCGCGATGGGGGTTGAGACCGGCGGCCACCTGCCCGGCGTCGTGATCGACGATTCCAGCGTGCTTCTGCGGGCGGTTCTGTCCGGCCAGGGGGTGGCGCTCGGGTTGCTTCCGCTCATCGAAACCGAGCTGCAGTCGGGGCAGCTGATCCGCCCCTTCGGCCAGGTGTTTGCGCCCACGCGATCCTATCACCTTGTCTACCCGCCTGACACCATGAAGCAGCCGCAGTTGAAGGCTTTCCGCGACTGGATCATGAAGGAGGCCAGGCAAAGCCGCGTCTGAAGCCTTTTACCTCTACCCTGAGACATCAGCTGAAGGCGAAAGGCGCTGAGCATAGGAACGATGCACGGCGTTACGCGACACTTTGTAATTCAGGTCTGTCGCAAAACGCTGCAGCGCGTGGGCCTGGCCCCTCGCAAAGACACTGAGGCCCTTCGCCTTTGCCCCGAACCAGCAGCCGAAGGCGAAACGCGTTAACCGGCCTGTCGCGCAATGGCGCATGTTCGCCGGGCCGGTGTCCTATGGCGCGGCCTGCTCCGGTGCAGGACGCCCGCTTATGCCGGGCGCGCCGCGTTGTGACACGTCAGGACCAGTTGCGTTTGAGCAGGAACTGGTTCTTGTAGTTCTTCAGGCCCGTCATGACCTCGGCCGAAGCGATATCATCGCTGCCATGCACATGCTGGGACAGTAACTTGACCAGAGACACCTCGCTGCCGCTGATCACCTCGACCATCAAATCATAGCGCCCGCTGACCCAGGCCACGTAGACCACATCGTCCAGCCCTGAGAGGCGTCTGGCCACGTGATCTGGGTCAATGCCGGCGCGTACCCTTATGCCCAAAAGAGCCTCGGTGTGGTATTCCTTGGCCGCGGCATCCGTGACGGCGACAATCTGCAGCACGCCGCTGCGTTTCATGGCGCTGACGCGGTTGCGCACCGTGCCTTCCGAGACGCCGAGTCGCTGTGCGATATCGGAGAACGCCGTCCGGCCGTCGCCGCGCAGGATCTGTACAATGAGTCTGTTAAGCTCGTCTTCCAGCACTGTCTCTTTCCCACATTTTTGCCCGCACGGGCGTCGTGCCTGCGAATTTCGTAACATACTCGTTCATAGCTGCGTAAATCACAACATTCTTGATTGAAATTGCGATTGCGCACAGAATTGCTTCGAATCACATAAGTCCGCCCAAAGCTGATTTAGGAGCCATGCCGTGACGAGCAAAGCCACCGCGCCCAGACCAAGGGCGTTTGCCGGGACCTTCAGGGGATACGATCAGTCACAGCCTGCCGCCGCAGACGAGGAAATCGCCCGTATCGGCCCCGGCACGCCGGGTGGGGAATACATGCGCCGGTTCTGGCATCCCGTCTACGCCACGGCCGATCTGGGAGAGTTGCCCGAAGCGATCAGAATTCTCGGCGAGGATCTGGTTGTATTCCGGTACGGTGAACAGCGTGACCAGATCGGGCTTGTGCACAAGTTCTGCCCGCATCGCCGGGCGTCGCTGGAATACGGAAAATGCGAAGCTTCCGGCATTCGGTGCTGCTATCACGGCTGGCTTTTTGCGCCTGACGGCGAAATCCTGGAAACCCCGGCAGAAGACCAGACCTCGGCAGCCGTGGAACGGGTCAAAGAGCGTACACGGCTTGGCGCGTATCCGGTGGTCGAATACCGCGGACTGATTTTCGCCTATATGGGGCCACCGGACAAACAGCCGGACTTTCCGGTCTATGATGCGTTCCTGTACGAGGATCAGACCAGCGCGGTGTATCAGGCGCCCTACGCCTGCAACTGGGTGCAGGTTCTGGACGCCATTCTGGATCCCACGCACACGACGTATCTTCACAGTCAGAACAGTCACCCGCAATTCTCGGAAGGTATGAAAAAGGATGGCGTTCTGAAGTTCTACGAACGGCACGAATGTCATTTTCTGGGGGCCAACATCCGGCGTGTGGGTGGCAATGCCTGGGTGCGGGTCAACGAACTTGTGCTGCCGAACTTCACCCAGGCCGGGTCCGCCTATGCGGCAGACGGCACACAGCCACGGTATTTCGGCAGGTCCTGCTTTACCCGCTGGGTGGTGCCGGTGGATGACGAGACGTCGATTGTCTATGCCTGGGCCAACTTCGGAGACCGGTGGGACCCGCACGAATACAACACAAGGGAAGGTCACGAAATGATCGAGCAGGGCGAGGTTCTGGACCGAAGCCCCGAGGAGAAAAAGAGGTATCCCGCCGACAGCGAAGCGGTGGAGGGGATGGGGCCGATCTCGACCCATTGGGGGGAAAACCTGATGCCCACGGACCGGGGCATTTCCCTGTATCGCCGCCGCCTGCGCAGAGCGGTGCGCGACCTTGCCAATGATGCGGTAGAGCCGCCGCAGCCCGTAAAGCATGGCGATGCGTCGATTCATACCTTTGGGCAGGACACGGTTCTGAACCTGCCGCCGAAAGAAGGGGAGGACGACCGGGACTATCTCAGACGGATCGGGGAAGCGGTGATGGACCTGCAGTTCAGCGTTGACGGCTGGAGCGATGACACCCGGGACACCGAGATCATAAAGCGGCTGAAACAGCTCGAAGTCTCGGGTGTGGAGTGAAACGACCGGTGGTGAAAATTCACGTCAAGAACAACCGGTGGAAGCCGGGCTCTTTCCCGAACACGCCTGAAGGCGAAGAGGTGTTCACCATCACGCAAGAGCGTCTGGACACCGGTCTGGAGCGTTACCCGGACCTCAGGGCGCGCGCCCGCTATGTCATCGACTGGGACACCGACAACTTTGCCGCCTCGATGTCCGATGCAGATGTTTTGCTGACCTGGGATCTGCCGATGGAAAACCTGGCAGAGGTCGCACCCCGGCTGCGATGGATCCACTGTATCGGCGCAGGTGTTGAACACATGCTGCCGATGGATTGGCTGCCCGGACATGTCACGCTGACCAACAACAAGGGCGTTCACGCTGAAAAAGCCGGTGAGTTCGGACTGATGGCGGTGCTGATGCTGCATTCGAAGATCCCGGCGATCGTGACCAACCAGAAAAACGCCGTCTACGACTCGCTTTACGCCTCGCCAATCGCCGGCAGGACCCTCGTGGTTCTGGGGACCGGCAGTCTGGGAGGGGCCGGTGCAAAGCAGGTGCAAAGACTTGGGGCGCATGTCATAGGCGTGAACCGCTCGGGGCGTCCTGTCGAAGGATGTGACGAGGTGGTCACGACAGAGGCGCTGGACAATGTGCTGCCACGTGCGGATTACCTGCTGATCGCAACACCGGATACGCCGGAAACGCGCGGTCTCATGACGCGCGCGCGGCTTGATCTGATGAAACCGACCGCAGGCATCATCAACATCGGCCGCGAGGCCGTGATGGATTACGACGCGTTGTGCGACAAGCTTGAAGACGGAACACTGGGCGGTGCCATTCTGGATGTGTTCGACCCCGAACCCATCGCCCCGGACTCTCGCCTTTGGCACACCAGAAACCTGATCGTTACGCCGCATGTGTCCGCCGATGATGGCGCGGCCTACGTGCCAATGACGCTGGGCCTGTTTTTTCGCAACCTGCAGCTTTTCATCGAAGACAAACCCCTGCTCAACCCGGTGCGACCCGACCTGGGGTATTGAACCCCGGTCACAGTGCCTGCACCCGTCCGACCGGATCATGTCCGGGCCTGCGCACAGATCGCGGCGCCTCTGGTGCAAAGGCGGCCGAAGATCTCTGAAGCGGTGCCGGTCGTTCGAACGCCTTGAACATGCCGCACGCCCGGGCTAGCGTTTCAGGACGAAAGAGACAGATTAAACCATGTTTTCAAGCCGTGTTTCTCTGATCTTGACCAACCGGGAGCCGCCATGATTTTGAAACGTGTCGCTGCCTTGTGCTGCGCGTTTGCCGCCTCATTCGCGCCCGCTGTCTGGGCGCAGGACTGGAACCAGATTGCGTATTACGTGGCGTGGATCGGCCCGGAAGACATGCGCAACTCCGGCGGGGCGCGCCTGACCGACTTCGGCGCGGTGTTGCAGCAGGACCGCGCGAACTACCATCGGTTCGGCATCCGCCATCCGCAAGACGAAGGCGATCCGGTGTTCGGTGATCGCGCTCAGCGCGCCCGTATCCCCGAACTCTACCGCGCCGGGGGCCGTGCGCCGGGTTTCGAGGCCGGCGTGGCTCAGGGGCGGGCCTTCGGTGTCTCTGTATTTGTATGTGGCTACGGCAATACGCCTTCGGCGATCTATCTGGCCGGCTTCGGCGAAGATCATTCGGGGTGTTTCTGAGGCAACCCGTTCCCGTCGCTCTCCGGGTACATGCGCGGCGCCCCGCGCGACCCGTCAGCGCATCCAGTAGCCGTTCCGGCGCAGGGTGTTGCGGATTGCGGATTCCTTGCGGGGCAGGGCGTCGCGATCAAAGAGTGCGCGCGCCTTGCGGCCGCGGCCGTGGTAGACCATGAACTTGATCGGGTCGTAGGATTTCAGGATCTTCTTGACCGGATTGGGCGCAGCGAGATCCTCCAGCAGATCGACCACCGCGTCCGGCTCTCGCGCGTAGAGCAGCGGAAAGGTCCGGTAGTGGCAGCTGATCTCGCCGTCGATCAGACCCGCAGGAAGCGTGTCGCGCCCGCCGCCAAGCCCGTGAATGACCAGAGGCAGCGCCACCTGATCCAGCCACGGGTCGAGCGACTGGCAGACCAGCTCGGGCAGGGGGTCGTCGCGGACCGACAGGGCGTAGTCTAGAAACCGTTCGCCG
>JBCCHI010000014.1:0-48247 GCA_039028815.1 Pseudomonadota bacterium | reverse complement strand
TGTGGGCGATGTGGTCCTCGCCCGCCCCGGTCTGGGCGCGTCCTACCATCTGTCGATTGTCTGCGACGACGCGGATCAGCGGATCAGCCATGTGATCCGGGGTCGGGATCTGTTCGAGGCCACGCAAATTCACGTTCTGCTTCAAAGGCTTCTGGGATTTCCCGTGCCGGTCTATCACCACCACCGCCTGATCCGGGACGCGACCGGCAAACGGCTGGCCAAGCGCGACGAGGCCCGCGCCATCGCGACCTGCCGCGCACAGGGCGCCTCTGCGTCCGATATCCGCGCGCGGCTCGGGCTCTGACCCCGCTTCATCTTTCCCCAAATACTCAATCCCCGAAGCCGTCCATCGGCGCCATGATTTCAGTTTCCTCCCCGTCCTGCAGGGATGTGTAGAAACAACTGCGCCGGTTCGTGTGACAGGCCGGCCCGGTCTGGGCGACGCGCAGCAAAATGCAGTCCCGGTCGCAATCGATCCGCATCTCGACAAGGTCCTGAACATGGCCCGATGTTTCCCCCTTGACCCAGAAGGCGCGGCGCGAGCGGCTCCAGTAGGTCACGCGGCCGGTCTGCAGGGTGCGCGCCACGGCCTCGGCGTTCATCCAGGCCATCATCAGCACCTCGCCTGTCTCGGCATCCTGCGCGATCGCGGGCAACAGACCCCGATCGTCAAAACGCAGTGTTTCGGGATCGAACATCACATTGAATTCCTTTGCAGTGATCAGACTTGCCTCTATGTATGGACCAGCCAAAGGACGCAACAGGCATGAGCGGCGACAGCGATCTTATCAATCTGTATTCGGCCCGGATTCTGGGTCTGGCCGCCGGGTTGCCCGCCCCCGGCCGGCTGGAGGCGCCGGACGGATCCGCGACTTTGCGCGCGCCGCTGTGCGGATCGACCGTGACGGTGGATCTGACGACCGATGGCGGCGTGATCACCGATTACGCGGCCAGCGTTAGGGCCTGCGCGCTCGGGCAGGCCGCTGCCAGCGTTGTCGCGGCGCATATTGTCGGCCGCCGTTTCGAAGAGGTCATTGAGGCCCGCGATGTGCTGCGCGAGATGCTGCGCACGGACGGCCCCGCGCCGCGCCCTCCATTTGACGGCCTGGACGTGCTGCGCGCCGCGCGCCCGTTCGAGAACCGGCATGCGTCGATCATGCTGGCGCTTGACGCGGCGGTGGAGGCGCTGAGCCAGGTGCGCGCCTCCGCCTGATGTTCCGGGGACAAAAAAAGCCGCCGCGCACAGAGATGTGGCGGCGGCAGGTGCGCGAATTCCGAAAGCATGTCGCCAAAGCCGGGGAAGAGGCAAAAAACCCCGAGGACGATGGGATGGCCGCGCCCATTGGGACAGCAGGCGCGACGGGCGACGAACGGAAGTCCGCAGGCAGAACGGTCAGACAAACCCCGGAAAATAGAGGCCGCCGAACAAGACGACCACAAGAGCGGCCGCACCGACAAAATCGGCCAGAAGCGTATCGCGAGAGCGCTGAATCGCGGTCCTGAATTGCGTCATCATACGTCTGATCCTCCGATATCATGTCGTTGTGTTAGCGTTTTGTTCTCATTTTTCCGACCGGGTGTAAAGAACTTTTTAAGAACATTTGTGAACTTTCACAGAAAATGCGACCGTGACACGCCCGGCACATGCAAAAGTGCAAGGCTCATCCGACAGAGATCAGCCGGATCGCCTCATCCTGGCCCATCAGCCACAACAGCATTCGCGCGGCCCGGCCGCGCTCTGAGTGCAGTTCGGCATCCTCATCCAGAAGCAGGCGCGCGTCAGATTGCGCGATTTCCATCAATCCCCGCTGCGTGTCCAGATCGGCAATCCGAAATCGTGGCAGGCCGGACTGGGCCGTGCCGATCAAATCCCCCACGCCGCGCATCTCGAGGTCGACCTCGGCGATCCGAAACCCGTCCTCGGTGTCGCGCAGGGTCTCCAGCCGGCGCTGTGCCCCCTCCGAGAGCGGGGCCTGATACATCAGCAGACAGCTTGATTCGGCCGCGCCGCGCCCGACCCGCCCGCGCAGCTGGTGCAACTGGGCAAGTCCGAAATGCTCGGCCCGTTCGATCACCATGATCGATGCGTTGGGCACGTCCACGCCAACTTCGATCACCGTCGTGGAGACAAGAACACCGGTGCGGCCGGATTGAAACCCGGCCATCGCCGCATCCTTTTCATCAGGCGGCATCTGGCCGTGGACCAGCCCGACCACACCTTCGCCCAGGGCGGCGCGCAACCGTGCGAACCGGTCTTCCGCGCTGGACAGATCGACGCGTTCACTGTCATCCACCAGCGGGCACACCCAATAGGCCTGTCTGCCCTCGGCCAGCGCGCCGCGCAGTTTTTCCACCACCTCGTCCATCCGCGTCATGTTGACCAGAGCCGTGGTCACGGGTTTGCGTCCGGGGGGCTTTTCGTCCAGCACGCTGACATCCATGTCGCCATATTGCGCCAGGGCAAGCGAGCGCGGGATCGGCGTTGCGGTCATGACCATCACATCCGCCGCCGCGCCCTTCTGACCCAGTTCCATGCGCTGGCGGACGCCGAACCTGTGCTGTTCGTCGACCACCGCAAGCCGCAGGTCCCGGAACACCACATCGGCCTGAAAGACCGCATGGGTGCCGACAAGGATCTGAATGTCGCCCCGCGCCAGCGCGCTCAGTTTCGCGCGCCGTTCGGCCCCCTTGTCGCGCCCGGTCAGAAGCTCCAGCACAACGCCGGCCGTCTCGGCCAGCGGGCGCAAGCCCTGCACATGCTGGCGCGCAAGGATTTCGGTCGGCGCCATCAGCACGCCCTGCCCGCCCGCCTCTACCGCGATCAGAAGCGCGATCAGCGCGACTAGTGTCTTGCCTGCGCCCACGTCGCCCTGCAACAGGCGATTCATGCGATGCGGCAAGGCCATATCCGCGGCAATCTCTGCCACGGCGCGGGTCTGCGCGCCCGTCGGCGCATAGGGCAGCGCGGCCAGAACGCGGGCTTGCAGGTGGCCGTCGCCGCGTGTCTCGCGCCCGGTCTGACGACGCAACCGCGCGCGGGCCAGCGCAAGGGTCAGCTGATGGGCCAGAAACTCGTCATAGGCCAGCCGTTCGCGCGGCGGGGACGTCGGCGCCAGATCACCGGTGGCCCGGGGCGCATGCGCGCGCTCGAGCGCCGTGCACCAGTCCGGCCAGCCCGCCCGCGCCTTTTGCGCCGCATCGATCCATTCCGGCAGAGCCGGCGCACGGGCCAGCGCGCCCGAGACGGCCTTTGACATGGTTTTCTGCGTGATCCCGGCGGTCAGCGGATAGACCGGTTCGAAATCCGGGATTTCCCCAGCGGCATCGGGTGTCAGAACATGATCGGGGTGCACCATCTGGGCGACACCATCGAACAGCTCGACCTTTCCCGAGACCAGCCGCCGCTGGCCGGTGGGTAGGATGCGCATCAGATAGTCTTCGCGGGCGTGAAAAAAGACCAGCTGAAAGGTGGTGTGCGCGTCCTCGACCTGCACCCTGTACGGGCGGCCGCGCTGCCGTGGCGGGCTGTGCCGGCCCACCGTGACCTCGACGGTCAGCGTAGCGGGTACGGGCGCCCCCTGCACGGAATCGCGGCGGCGGCGGTCCACGACACCCTGCGGCAGCACAAACAGCAGATCGCGGGGACGCGTGACATCCAGCGCGGCAAAATGCGCCGCCGTGCGGGGGCCGATGCCGGGCAGCGTGTCCAGCCCGGCGAACAGCGGAAAAAGGGCTTCGGGCCGTCCGCTCATGCGTCTCCGATAAGGCGCAGCCAGCTGTCTTCGTCGATCGTCTCGACCCCCAGCTCTGCCGCCTTCCTTGCCTTGCTGCCGGCGCCCGGCCCGGCGACGACCAGATCGGTCCGGGCACTGACCGAGCCTGCGACCCTGGCGCCTAGCGCCTCTGCCCGTGCCTTGGCTTCGGCCCGGGTCATTTTCTCAAGCGTGCCGGTGAACACCAGTGTCTTGCCCGCCACCGGGCTTTCGCCATGATCGGGTGGCGTCGCGTCCTCGACGCTCAGATGCGCCACCAGACGGTCGATGCCGGCCCGTTCGTTGGGTTGTGCAAATGCGGTGACAAGGCTGCGCGCCATGACCTCGCCCACCCCGTCGATGGCCAGCAGCCCCTCCCAGTCCGGTCCGTCACATGCGGCGGCCCTGTCGATGCTGGTGACAAAGCCTTGCCATGTCCCGTAGCTGCGCGCGATCAGCGCGCTGGCCTGTTCACCCACATGCCGGATGCCGAGCGCAAACAGCAGACGGGCAAAGGAGATCCGGCGCTTGTCCGCGATGGCCTGAAACAGGTTCTCGGCGCTTTTGCCGCCCCAGCCTTCGCGGTTCTTCAGTTGCTGCAGGCCGCTGCCATAGCGGGTCTGCAAGGTGAATATGTCGGCGGGTTCCCTGATCCAGCCATCGCCATAGAACTGCTCGACCTGTCTGGCGCCCAGCCCCTCAATGTCGAAGGCTGCGCGCGAGACAAAGTGCTTGAGCTTTTCCACCGCCTGCGCCGGGCAGATCAGGCCACCGGTGCAGCGCCGCACCGCGTCGCCGGCCTCGCGGATCGCGGCAGAGCCGCATTCGGGGCAGATTTCGGGAAAAACATAAGGTGTCGCGCCGGGCGGGCGGCGCGCAAGATCGACATCGGCCACTTTCGGGATCACGTCGCCTGCGCGGTAGACCTGAACCCAGTCGCCGACGCGAATGTCCTTGCCGTCACGGATCGGATTGCCCTTGGCGTCGCGGCCGGCCACGTAATCTTCGTTGTGCAATGTGGCATTCGAGACGACCACGCCGCCCACAGTCACGGGGTGCAGACGCGCCACGGGGCTGAGCGCGCCGGTGCGCCCGACCTGGATGTCGATGGCGTCGAGCCGCGTCCAGGCCAGTTCGGCGGGAAACTTGTGCGCGGTGGCCCAGCGGGGCGTTGTCGAACGAAACCCAAGGCGCCGCTGGAGGGACAGATCGTTGACCTTGTAGACCACGCCGTCGATGTCGTAGCTCAGATCGGCGCGCAACTGCTCGATCCGGCGGTACTGGTCCAGCATGTCCGCCGGACCGGTACAGACCCGCGTCAGCGGATTTGTGACAAAGCCCAGTGCGGCCAGCCGTTCGATGGCGGCCATCTGCGTGTCGGCCAGTGGTGCGCTGAGCTCTCCCCAGGCATAGGCAAAATAGCGAAGCGGGCGGGATCTGGTGATCGCGGCGTCGAGCTGGCGCAACGAGCCCGCCGCCGCGTTGCGCGGATTGGCAAAGGTCTTGTCCCCGGCCGACGACTGCCGTGCGTTGAGTGCGGCGAAATCAGCGTGGTCCATGTAGACTTCGCCACGGACTTCCAGAACATCCGGCGCGCCTTCAAGGGTGGCGGGAATATCGGCGATCGTGCGGGCATTGGCGGTGACGTTTTCGCCGACAGTCCCGTCACCGCGCGTCGCCGCCTGGACAAGCTGTCCCGCCTCGTAGCGCAGCGACAGGCTGAGGCCGTCGATCTTGGGTTCCGCGGTATAGGCCAGCGGTTGCCGGTCGCCGAGGCCCAGATACCGGCGCACGCGTTCGTCGAAATCTTCGACCTCGGCGGTGTCGAAGACATTGGACAGGCTGAGCATGCGCACCCGGTGGGTGACTTTCGCAAACCCCTCGGCGGGCGCCGCGCCGACGTGGTCACTGGGGCTGTCGGCACGCTTCAGCCCGGGAAAGCGCGTTTCGATCGCGGTATTGCGGCGCCTGAGCGCGTCGTACTCCGCATCGCTGATATCGGGCGCGTCCTGCTGGTGATAGGCCGCATTGGCCGCATTCAGACGCTCTGCCAGCCGGGCCAGTTCCGCCCTGGCCTGCGTCTCGGTCAGGCGATCCACGTCGCTGGTCGCGCTCATGCCTGCTCCTTGCCAGTTCAAACCGGGCATGGGACACGGCGAGCGCAAACGGATCGCACCCCCCGCGATCCTGCCAGCCTCGCCGCGCAGACCGGGCCCGGCACAGGACCCTGTTAAAACGTGTATCGGCCAAGGTCCAGCAATCGCGCCGCGCGGAACATGCGAAAAGGGCCGGGTTGCCCCGGCCCTGTGCTGCCCTGTTCGTGAGTGGTCCTGCCGTGATCCCGATGCGGGACTTGGTCGTGCGGCGGGCGCGGCGGACGGTCAGGCAGTGCCTGCGACCGGCCCCCTGGCCCCGCGTCACGCCCCGATGGCCAGCCTGCTGTCGCCCCCGCCCTGAACCGGGTCGGGGTCGCGCAGCACATAGCCCCTGCCCCAGACTGTCTCGATATAATTGTCGCCCTCGGTGGCCTCTGCCAGTTTCTTGCGCAGTTTGCAGATGAATACGTCGATGATCTTGAGTTCGGGTTCGTCCATGCCGCCGTACAGATGGTTGAGAAACATTTCCTTGGTCAGCGTCGTGCCTTTGCGCAGACTCAGAAGTTCCAGCATCTGGTATTCCTTGCCGGTCAGGTGCACCGATTTGCCACCGACATCGACGGTCTTGGCGTCGAGATTGACATTCACCTTGCCGGTCCGGATCACGGATTGCGCATGCCCTTTCGAGCGGCGGATGATCGCGTGAATCCGCGCCACCAGTTCCTCGCGGTGAAACGGCTTTGTCAGGTAGTCGTCCGCGCCAAAGCCGAATCCCTTGATCTTGTTGTCGGTGTCATCCGCGCCGCTGAGGATGAGAATCGGCGTCTCGACCCGTGCCAGGCGCAACTGACGCAGCACTTCGTGTCCGTTCATGTCCGGCAGGCCCAGATCAAGCAGGATGAGATCGTAGTCATAGAGCTTGGCCAGATCGACGCCTTCCTCACCCAGATCTGTTGTGTACACGTTGAGGTTGGCGTGCGTGAGCATCAGTTCGATGCTCTTGGAGGTGTTTGGATCGTCTTCGACCAGCAAGACCCGCATCTTCAGTTCTCCGAATTGACCGTTGCGTTCACAAATCTGACCAAATTTGGTTAACCGCACGTTACTTCGTATGAACTTTAATCTATTCTACCTATAGTTGTCTATCTTTTTTCGCCACCGTCACCTTCAGACCCTGTGCGCCGTGATCTGAAACCGCCTGTAACCACTCGGTGAATTCGTCCTGACTGATCCCGTATTCGGCTTGCGCCTCGGCCTGTGTCATAAGCCCGTAGGCGACCGCGCGAACAACCTGAAGTTTACGCGATGCGACCCATCTTCTTGTGTCCGGCGCGGGCAGGTCGGCACGCGTCAACACCGTTCCATCGGGCAAAGTCACCGCCCGGGGACCGGGCACTTTTTTCAGATACATCACACAAACCCCGCAATCACACGCGCAGCACATTGCGCCGGGTGACTTAACAGCGGGTGAAACGCGATGCGCGAGTTACGTCGCATTTGTCTCAAGCGTCTCGTTTCACCGCCGGCACGGGCGCGGGTGCCGGCATGGCTTAACTTTCACGCGCAAGTCCCTATATACGGGCGCACGATCAGGAGATGCTCATGCCGCTTGACCCGGCCCTCAACTCGCTCGGCCTGCCCAAGCCGCCGTCGCAGACGCGCGTTGTCGTCGCCATGTCCGGCGGCGTCGACAGTTCTGTCGTGGCCGCGCATCTGGCCGGGCAAGGCTATGACGTGGTGGGCGTGACGCTGCAGCTCTACGATCATGGCGCGGCGCTGGCCAAGAAGGGGGCGTGCTGTGCCGGTGTCGACATTCATGATGCCCGGCGCGTGGCCGAGGACATGGGCTTTGCCCATTACGTTCTGGACTACGAAAACATCTTTCGTGATGCGGTCATAGACGAGTTTGCCGACAGCTATCTGGCGGGCGCGACACCGGTGCCCTGCATCCGGTGCAACGAACGGGTCAAGTTCAAGGACCTGCTGGAGACCGCGCGCGATCTGGATGCCGACTGCATGGCGACAGGGCATTACATTCAGCGCAAGATGGGCCCGACCGGCCCGGAACTGCACCGCGCTGCGGATGCGGCGCGCGATCAGTCCTATTTTCTGTTCTCGACAACGCCGGATCAGCTGGACTTTCTGCGTTTTCCGCTGGGACACTTGCCGTCCAAGCAGGCGACGCGCGACATGGCTGAACGCTACGGGCTGGCGGTGGCGGACAAGCCCGACAGTCAGGACATCTGTTTTGTGCCAAACGGGAACTATGCGCAGGTGATCGAGAAATTGCGCCCCGGCGCAGCCGATCCCGGTGACATCGTGCATGCGGACGGCCGGGTGCTGGGCACGCATGGCGGTGTCATTCACTACACGGTCGGGCAGCGCCGCGGTCTGGGGATCGGCGGGCTGTCAGAGCCGCTTTATGTGGTGAAGCTGGATGTCGGATCGCGCCGCGTGATTGTCGGACCGAAAGAGATGCTGGCCACGCGCACCGTGCCTTTGCGCGAGGTGAACTGGCTGGGCGACACGCCGTTTGACGCGCGGCCGGACTGGCATGTTTCGGTCAAGGTGCGCTCTACCCGCCCCCCGCGCGAGGCCGTGATTCGCCCGAGCGGCCCCGATACGGCGACGGTCGAACTTCTGAGTGCCGAGGAAGGCGTTTCACCCGGTCAGGCCTGCGTCTTCTACGAAACAGGGGCAAGCCGCGTTCTGGGCGGCGGCTGGATCTGGTCGGGCTAAAGCATCTCGCGACAGGCCTGAGACACAGAGTGTCGCGAAATGCCGTGCACTGTTCCTGTGCTGCGCGCCTTTCGCCTTCGGCTGGTGTCTCGGGGTCAAGGCGAAAGGCTTTAGGCCCCCGGTCCGTCCGGCATTCTGTCAAGCACGGCTCGGGCCGCCCGCAGACCGGGAGGTGCCCCCCCGCGACCGAGACGATCCATTGTGAGACGCATCGCATCCCGCTGCGCACCGGGGTGTTCAAGCATGTCCAGGACAGCAGGTGCTATCAACTCGGGTCGGCACGCCTGGCCCAGAAATTCCGGAATGGTGCGGCTGTCCGTCACAAGATTGACCAGTGTAAGCGTGTCGATTTTCAGCATCCTGCGCATGATTTCGCGCGTGATCCGGTTCGTGTCGTAACCGATCACCATCGGGGTTTGCGCGGCGGCGAGTTCCAGTGACACCGTGCCGGAAGCGGCTAGCGCCCCGAGACCGGCCGCAAAGGCGGCGCGTTTGCGGGACGCATCGGCGGCGCTGTTCGCCGCGTCCGGGCGCACGATCACGGGCGCGCCGGGCCAATGCGCGACAAGATCGGAGATCTGGGCGGCGCGCGCCTGCGTGGTCGGCACGACGACGCGCAGATCCGGGCGCGCGGCAAGCACGCGCGTCACCACCTCGCCAAAGATCGGTCCCATACGCGCCACCTCGGCCGCGCGCGACCCGGGCAGAACCAGCAACACGGGCGCGTCGCCCAGACCGGTCTCGGCGCGGAAGGCGGCGATCTCGACCGCGGTGGCGCGCGGGTCTTCGGCAACCGGGTGGCCGACGAAATCACAGTCTATTCCGACTGCCTGCATGTACGGAGGTTCAAAGGGCAGAAGCGCCAGCACCTGGTCAACGACGCCGACCATTCTTTGCGCTCTTTTCGGACGCCACGCCCAGACCGATGGCGCCACGTAGTGAACGACGCGCGTATCGCTGTCTGCCTTGACCAGCCTGGCCACCCGCAGGCAGAAATCCGGGCTGTCGATACCGATCAGCACGTCGGGCCGGGCGGCGATCACCGCCTTTGCCGTCTCGGAGATGCGGCGTTTGAGGTGAAAATACTTCGGCAGGATCTCAACCAGCCCCATCACGCTGAGCTCTTCCATCGGAAACAGCGATCTGAGGCCCTGAGCCTGCATCAGGGGGCCGCCCACGCCCTCAAAGCGGGGATCGGTCAGTGTGCTCAGGCCCGCCATCAGCGCAGCGCCAAGCCGGTCGCCCGACGCTTCGCCCGCGATCACAAAGACCTTCACCCGGTCGTCCGGGGGCGCACCAGCAGGAACAGCCCGGCCCGATCAAGCATGTCGTGCACGCGTTTGGCGTCCATCACCATGACGCCCCCTTGTTCGATCACGATGCCGCGCAGCCCCGCAGCGGCGGCATGCATGACGGTATCCGGCCCGATCACCGGCATGTCCACCCGCAGTTCCTGTCCGGGCTTGGGGGCCTTGTACAGCAGCCCGCCCTGCGCAGGCAGGGTGCGCCTGGCGGCCTCTGCGGCCGGTCCGCCCAGCCAGTCGGCCACATTGTCCAGCATATGCCCTACCGCGCCCAGCGGATCGGCGGTGACCTCGGGGCCGGCATCCCGGTCCGGGATCAGACCGGCCAGCATGGCGTCCGTGCCGCTGTCCTGCTCCCGGGCGATGACCCTTGTGGCGCAGACAACAACCGCCTGCCCCAGATCGGCTTTCGCCATATCGTCGAGCGCGGCCGTGGCCAGGGCAATCTCGGCCTCCACATCGTCGGCGGGCACCGCGGCCTGCACACCGGCCCCGGGCAGCAGCGCCGGGTCAAGCTCTGCCGCGCCCACGACATGCAGCCCGGCCTCTTCAAAGATTGCGACAAAGGCACGCAATGTTGCATCGTCTCCTTGCGCCAACGCCGCCTGCACGCGCGGTACTAGCGGCAGGGTTGCGGCGTCGATCCGGGCCGGATCAACGGGCGGGCGCCGCATTGCGCCAGCCATGCAAAGACGTCCGACGCCCATGTCCCGCAAAAGCTCAAGCAGAGTTCCGAGCTCTTCCAGCCTGAACCGGAGGCGCGGGACCAGTGCCGTGACGTCGGACGGGTGCTGTTCGGTTTCGCAGATCAGCGGCACCTCGCCCCGGGCGCGCAAAACGTCCACAAGATGCGGCGGCAGCCCCCCCTGTCCTGCGATCAGTGCCAGCGTCATAGCTGCGCCGCCCCCTTCAGCTTGCGCCGGGTGTCAGAAACGACCGGTCGCTTGAGCCGGTCACGAAATCCACGATCTCGCGCACATACTCGCTTTCGGTTTCCTCGCCCAGCCGGCGGGCGCGGTCCTGAAACGCGCCCTCTCCCTGCGCCAGCATCTGAAAGGCGGCGCGCAGAGCGGTGATGTCGGAGCGCGCCACGCCACGCCGCTTGAGACCGACAAGGTTAAGCCCGTCCAGCGCGCCGCGCGGGGCCTGAACAAGCCCGTAGGGGATCACATCGTTGGTGACCATCGTCACCGCCCCGATGATTGCGCCGCGTCCGACGCGCACCCATTGGTGCACACCCGACAAGCCGCCGAGAATCACGTCGTCCTCGATCACGCAGTGCCCGGCCAGCGCGGCATTGTTCACGATGATCACCCGGTTGCCCACCTGAGCGTCATGCGCGATGTGACAGCCTGCCATGAACAGCCCGTCGTCACCGACCCGTGTGACGCCGCCGCCGCCCTCGGTGCCGGTGTTCATGGTCACATGTTCCCGGATCCGGTTGCGCGCGCCGATCTCAAGGCGTGTCTTTTCCCCCCTGAACTTCAGATCCTGCGGAATTTCACCGATCGACGAGAACGGAAAGATCACCGTCTCGTCGCCGATCTGCGTCTGTCCGCTCACGACCACATGGCTTTTCAGGATCACGCCCGCGCCGAGACGCACGTCGGGGCCGACATGACAGAACGGGCCGACCTCGCAGCCCGGTCCGAGTTCGGCGCCGGGTTCGACCACGGCGGCCGGATGAATCGCGACCTCATTCTGATCCGTCATCGCGCCTATCCCTGTGGCAGTTCCATCATGGCGGTGAACTCTGCCTCGGCGGCCAGTTCTCCGCCCACTTCGGCGCGTCCCGCGAACCGCCACACCTTGCCGCCGGGTTTGCCGCGCAGCGTGCGCACAGGCAATTCCAGCACGTCGCCGGGCCCGACCATACGGCGGAACTTGCAGGTTTCGATCGCCATGAAATAGACCAGCAGATTGCGGTCCTCCATCCCCAGGGCCGCGCCCACCATCACCGCCGCCGTCTGGGCCATTGCCTCGACGATGGTAACACCGGGCATGATCGGTTTTGCCGGGAAGTGCCCCTGAAAATGCGGCTCGTTCATGGTGACGTTCTTGATGCCCCGCGCCGAGGTGATTCCGTCGATGTCATGGACCGCATCGACCAGAAGAAAAGGATAGCGATGCGGGATAAGACGGACGATCCGCCCGATGTCGGCACTTTGCATCCCGTGGGCTGCACCGGTCGCTTCGGTCATGTAGGATTGTCCTTTCCTTGTGCGTGCCGGGCTTAGCAACTTGCTCGGAGCGGGGCAAGAACCGGGCCGGGTCGACCTAATTCTCTTGCTCTTCGGATTGCGGTGCCGGGCCGTCGCCCGACGCGCCTGCGCCCAGTCTTTCGTCGATGCGCCGGATCGCCAGATCGGTGAGGTTCACAACCTCCGAACTCAGCAGCACGCTGCGCTGATCCAGAACCGTGACTGCCCCCGCATCGCGCATGATCTCGACCAGGATCGGTTCGACCTGACGCAGAAAATCCCGCGGCGCACGTTCCCTGCTGCGTTCCAGTTCGCGCGCCCGGCGCTCGCTGTCCAGCCGGATCTGCTGCACCTTTTCGTCGAATGCGTCCGCAAGATCGCGAAAGTCCTCCGGTGCGGTTTCATCGCGCAACTCGGTCAGGGCCCGCTCTTCGGCTTCAAGTTCGGCTTCGAGCGTGCGGTTGCGTGCAATCAGCGCATCGCGCTCCTGTTGTATGCGCCGCGCAATCGCCTGCCCGAGCCGCGTGTCCTCGAACAACCGCTCCGGGTCGATCAGCACGATATCGGCCTGCACGACGCCCACATCCTGCGCCAGCGTGGCGGTTGGCGCGGCCAACCCCAGACCCAGCACAATTGCGGCCGCGGGACAGGCCGCACACCACCTCATGTCAGAATTCCGTGCGCACTTGGATGTCAAAGTTGCGCTCGACGTCTCCGGGCTCTTTCACCAGGGCGTCCGACAGGTTGATCCGCAGCGGTCCGAACGGCGAGGCCCAGAAGATGGAGAAGCCGATCACATGTCGTGGCTCGAAGTCCAGCGACTGGGCGGATCCGATGACATTATCGACGCCCCAGATCGCCCCGATATCGTAGAACACGCCGCCGGTGACGCCGAACTCCTCTGGCAGACCAAGCGAGAATTCGGCATCGAACTGCGTGACCGCATAGTAGTTTCCGCCCAGGAAGTCGCCGCTCTGGATCGGACCCATTTCATTGGCGCCAAAGCCGCGCATGACCTGACGCGTGTACCGGTCGACCGCGCGCGACGTGTCGCTGCCCAGAAAATCGAGCACACCCATGTCAAACGTGGCGCGCAACGTCACCTCTTCGTTGAAAACGCGGGTCTGTCCGACGACGCGCAGCGATGATCGCAGATAGTCCTGATCGCCGCCCAGCCCCGCAAATTCCAGACCAGCGTCAATCAGAACGCCCGCATTGGGATTCAGCCCGGTGCGGCGGGTGTCGTAATTGTATCTGTAGCCGATCGCGCTGTAGAAATCCCCGCCCTGGTTCGCCTCGAAGGCAAGGGTTGGCGACGCGCCGAAAAAGTCGCTCATGTCGCGATATCCGAACGAGTAGTACAGCTGGACGCGGCTGATATCGTTGATCGGAAACGTCAGGGCGGGCGTGAACGCCCCAAGCGTCGTATCGTAGGACGAATTGGCCTGCGACGATTCAAAGAGCGAAAGCCCGACCGAAAACTCCACATCGCGGCCAAGAAAGGCCGGCTCTGCAAAGGCAAGATTGAAGTTCGCCGTATCGGCGGTGGCCGAGATGTTGGCCGTCACGCGCTGACCGCGGCCAAGAAAGTTTCGCTCGGAAAATCCGATTGCAAGTCCCAGACCATCGTTTGAACTGAAGCTGCCTCCGAATGTCAGCGAGCCGGTTGTGGTCTCTTCGACATCAACATCGACCACCACCTGATCCGGGCGCGAGCCTTCGCGGGCGTTGACGTCGGATTCGGAGAAATAGCGCAAGGCACGAATGCGTTCGGCTGCCTCGCGGATCTGACGCGGGTTGAACGGGTCGCCCTCGACCACGTCGAACTGACGGCGGATCACGCGGTCAAGCGTGGTGGTGTTGCCTTCGATATCTATGCGTTCCACAAAAATGCGTGGGCCGCGCGTGATCCGGAACTCGACATCCAGCGTCAGGTCGCGGTCGTTGCGCGTGATCTGCGGTTCGACGCGCAGAAAGTCGACACCGTTCTGAAGCGCCAGACGCTCCATACGGGCAATCGAGGTTTCAACCAGAGAGGGCGAATACACCACGCCCGGCTTAATCCGGAGGACCGACTGGTAATCCTGTGCCGCCGCCTCGGGCATCTCGCTGACGGTGGTGATCCGGCCAAAGCGGAATTGCTGCCCTTCCTGCACATTGAATGTCACGAAATAGGCGTCACGCTCTCTCGCCAGTTCCGCGTTGGTGCCGGTCACGCGAAAATCCACATAGCCGCGCGACAGGTAAAAATCCCTCAGGACCTGCGCATCAAATTCCAGCCGGTCCGCGATAAACGTGTCGCTGGCGACCAGTGCCCGCAACAGGCCGGCCTGCTTGCTCTGGACGACACGGCGCAGGCGGCGATCAGAGAACGCGCGGTTGCCGACGAAGCTGATGCGCTCGATCTCAATCGGACGGCCCTCGAAAATCTCGAAGATCAGATCAACCCGGTTGTCGCTGCGGCGAATGATCTTTGGCGTGATCCGCGCCGACACCCGGCCGTTCTGTTCGTAGGCTTCGGTCAGGATTGTCGCGTCCCGTTCCGCCCGTGTCGGGGAAAAGACCTGTCGCGGCTCGCTTTCTATAAAGCCTTCGAGATCCTCGTCGTCGATCCTGCGGTTGCCCTCAAAGGAGATCCGGTTGATCGTCGGAAACTCGACCACCTTGATGAACAGCGTCCTGCCCCGTGGCTCGACCTCCACTTCCTCGAAAAATCCGCTTTCGCGGATCCGGCGCGCGGCGTCGTTCAGCTGTCCTGCCGTGACGGTCTGTCCCTGAGCGATTCCAGCCTGGGTCAGAATGGTGCCGGATTCGATCCGTTGATTGCCTTCGATTTCGACCTCGGTGAAGACAAAGGTCTGCGCCAGCGCGGGGCCAGTCAGACAAGTGACTGAAATCAGAAGAGAAACAACGAAAACGAAGAAGCACAGACCACGATTTGTATATGCCTGTCGGGAGTTTGGAGAACCCCGATGGAACCATGCAGACATCAGCCCACCCAGTTTGACTGCTCATTGCGTAAACTGAGTACCTATTCTGTTGCGTCTTGTCAAAATGGGTAAATCACAGACTTTCCGGGCGCCGGAACGAGGGAGCGGCGGGCCTGACGAACGGCGCATGCGTTTTGCGCAAATGGCGGAATGGTTTCCGGCAATGCGCGGGCAGAATGAACCGGAACGGCGCTGTGCGCTCTCAGTGCACCAATGTGCCCACGAAGGCCCCAATCCACAGCGCCGCGGCAATCGTCGCAAGATAAAGCAGACGGTCCCAGTTCAGGCACATCAGCAGGGACATGCTTTTGTATCTGTCGTTGGGGCGCTCACCCGGGTCGCGGTGCATGGGGTTCTCTCACACAGCTTTCGCAGCGGAGATGCCCGATCAATCTGGCGCTGATGCGAAGGAATTGCGGCCAAAATCGGGCAGCGCGCCCGCGTGCCGTGGCCGGGGGCTGGCGCGATCCCTCGCCTTACGGACAGAAGATGTCGTTGAAGAGCGCAAACGCCATGACGCCCAGAATCAGGGTCAGACCCAGGCTCATCATCACCCGGAGGGCGCGCTCACTGGGTGCACGGCCCGCCACGGCCTCATAGGCGTAAAAGACCAGGTGTCCCCCGTCCAGCACCGGAATCGGAAAGAGGTTGAGCAGACCCACCGCGGTCGACAGCACGGCAATGAACCAGATGAAACTGTCGACGCCCTGGCTGGCCATGTTGCCCGAGACTTCGGCAATGCCGATCGGGCCCGACATGTTGCAACTGCTGATCGCGCCCGTGACCATGTGATACAGGCCCGAGACAGAGCCGGTGATCACAGCCCATGTCTGCGCCACCGCGTCGCCCGCCGCCTCGCCCAGTCCGCGCGACGACGTTTCCAGCTCAAACGGCAGACCGCCGGAAATCCCGATTCTCCAGTGGGTTTCGAAACCGCCCTCTTCGCTGGGCTCGTCGGATCTGCGCGGGGTCAGCGTCAGGTCAAGCGTTTCTCCGTCGCGCCAGACCTGAAGCGCCAGCGCGCGCCCGTCCGATCCTTCCACCACCTGCCGGAGTTCGTCGAACACGGTGACCGGCACGCCGTCGACAGACACGATGACATCGCCCTGACGAATGCCCGCGTCGATTGCCGCGGACCGGGGCACAAGGGACGAGACCAGAATCGGCGACAGATGCGGCCCCTGCACCTGCGTCAGCGTCCCGTCGCGGCGCACGTCGTAGGTCAGCACGGGATCGGGCGGCAGGGCTTCGGTATACGCAAGGAAATCCAGATCGGGGTCTGTCATGTCGGGAAAGGGTTGGCCTGCGACGGCCACAAGCTCGTCTCCCGGGCGCAGCTCGACACCGTCGACAGGCAGGGGCTGCACGCGGTCAATGACAAACGGGGGTTCGACCTTGCCCTGCCCCAGCATCACCGCGCCGAAAATCAGGATCGACAACACGAAATTGAACACCGGGCCGGCCGCAACCGTCAGGGTCCGTGCCCAGAGCGGCGCATAGATCATGGTCTGGCGGCGCATCTCGGGGGTCATCTGCGCGGCGGTTCCGTCGCTGGTCCCGCTGGCGGCGTTGCCGTCGCCCAGAAACTTCACATATCCGCCGAACGGCAGGGCTGCGACCTGCCAGCGCGTGCCATGCCGGTCCACCCGGGAAAACAGCACCGGCCCGAAGCCGAGCGAAAAAATCTCTGCCTTGATGCCGCACCACCGTCCAACGATGTAGTGACCATATTCATGGATCGCCACGATGACAGACAGCGCCGCAACAAAGGCAACGAGGATGAAGAAAAGATCTCCGAACTGCGCAATCAGTGGTGCCATGCGATCCTGACAGGTTTGGGACGGGTTCCGGTGGCGGCTCCCGAAGCCAGATGGTTCGAAACGCGCGCGCGATCAAGGGCCAACCTTTGCATTGCCCGGAAAATGCGACACAAAAACCAGACATGACAGCGCGCGCTCATCCCGACAGACCCGGCAAAAGACCGGCAATCTTGAAAACAAGTGCCGCTGCACTGGCGCCGAGCATGGCGTCGAACCTGTCGAACACCCCGCCGTGGCCGGGGATCAGGCTGGAACTGTCCTTGACGCCCATCCGCCGTTTCAGCGCGCTTTGCGCGATATCGCCCATCTGACCTGCGAACCCCACCACGACCGAAACCGGAACCAGCGTCCAGTTCCAGGAGAGCGGCGCGACGAAGAGTGCGCCCACCAAGGCTGCCGCGAGCCATCCCGCGATTGTGCCGCTCCAGGTTTTCTTGGGGCTGACGGCCGGCCAGAATTTCGGACCTCCCATGCGGCGTCCGGCAAAGTATCCGGCCACGTCGGACGCGATGACGACGCAGATCAGCCACAGGATCCAGAGCATGCCGACGCCGGTGCGCATGACCAGCATCGAGAAGGCGCCAATCGCAATCCAGCAGACTATCATGAAACACAGAACAGGGTCACGCCGCGCCTGCCCCGCGGCCACCAGACCCAGGGCCACGACCGCGGCCCCGGCATAGGCGGGAGGCACCACCGTGCTGCCGGCCAGCACGCCGGTCGCCAGACCCGCCAGAGCCACCGGATACCGCACATCGTGAAGCTGCGCGGCTTCCCAGATCATGATGCCACAGGAGACACAGACCACGGCGACAAAGACCGGCCCGCCGATCCAGACCGCCGCCACGCCAATGGCCACGAGAACGGCGGCAGACCACAGGCGGGTCCGCAGATCGGACCAGCGCGGATCGGGTGTCATGTGACGGGTCTCATCCCGGAACGGCACCATAGCGGCGGTCGCGCGCATCGTAGCCCGACAACAGGTCTCCGAAGACGTCCTTGGTGAAATCCGGCCAGAGCGTGTCGATGAATTCGTACTCGGCATAGGCCGATTGCCAGAGAAGGAAATTCGATATCCGCGCCTCGCCACTGGTCCGGATCACCAGATCCGGATCCGGCAGAACATACGTATCAAGATAGCGCGGCAGCGTTTCCTCATCGACATCTTCAGCCCGCAACCTGCCTTCGGCCACGTCCCGGGCCAGCCGTTTTGTGGCGCGGCTGACCTCGTCGCGGCCACCGTAGTTCAGCGCGATTGTCAGGTTGGTGCCGGTGCACCCCTTGGTCATCGCCTCGGCTTCGTCCATCAGCGCCCGCAATTTGGCGTCCAGACGGGGGCGGTCTCCAATGAACCGCACGCGCACGTTCTCGCGCACGAATTCCTGCATTTCCCTGTGAATATAGCGGCGAAACAGACTCATGAGTCCCGCCACCTCGGTCTGCGTGCGTTTCCAGTTTTCCGTCGAAAACGCAAAGATCGTCAGATACTCGACGCCGAAATCGGGACAGGCGCTGACGATTTCGCGCACCCGGCGCGCCCCGGCGTGGTGCCCGAACAGCCGGGGGCGCCCGCGCGCCTGCGCCCAGCGTCCGTTGCCGTCCATGATGATCGCCACGTGCCGCGGTCGGCCGCCCGTTGATCCGGTTTTGGGAAGAAGCGCGTGCGACATATCAGACCTGCATGATCTCTGACTGTTTGGTCTCAAGCGCGTCGTCGACGGACTTGATGAACTGATCCGTCAGATCCTGCACTTCGGTTTCCCAGAACTTCTGATCGTCTTCGGACAAACCGTCTGCCTTGGCCTTCTTGATCTGGTCCATCCCGTCGCGGCGGATGTTGCGCACGGCCACGCGGGCGCTCTCTGCATATTGCGCCGCGACGCGCGTCAGTTCCCTGCGCCGTTCCTCGTTCAGTTCCGGGATCGGCAGCATGATGATCGTGCCGTTGAGCTGCGGGTTGATGCCCAGCCCGCTTTCGCGGATCGCTTTCTCGACCGCGCCCACCAGGCCTTTGTCCCAGACATTGACCGTGACCATGCGCGGTTCGGGGACGTTCACCGTGCCCACCTGATTGATCGGGGTGCGCTGGCCATACGCCTCGACGGTGACCGGTTCCAGCATGCTGGCAGAGGCGCGACCGGTGCGCAAAGACGCGAATTCTGTTCTCAGAGAGGCCATCGCCCCATCCATCCGGCGGGTCAGGTCGTCGGTGTCCAGCAGGAAGTCGTCGCTCATCGGGAAAATTCTGGCCTGTGTCTTTTTCTGTTGAGCGATCAATACGCGCTTGATGGCCTCTTGTATAGGGATCGCGGTTCTTCGCGCCGGTTTCTGCGACTTCTCAGCCAGAAACCATCGTGTATGTGCCGGTTCCATCGAGAATGGACCGGAAACCGCCCGGTTCGTCGAGCGAAAAGACGATGATGGGCACCTTGTTGTCGCGGGCCAGCGCGATGGCACTGGCGTCCATTACGCCCAGATGTCTGGACAGCACCTCGTCATAGCTGACCCGGTCATAGCGCACCGCATCGGCGTGCTGCACCGGATCCTTGTCATAGACGCCATCCACCTTCGTGCCCTTGAAGATGGCTTCGCAGGCCATTTCGTTGGCCCGCAGCGTCGCGGCGGTGTCCGTGGTGAAATAGGGATTGCCGGTTCCGGCGGCGAAGATGCAGACGCGCTTTTTCTCAAGATGGCGCACCGCGCGACGGCGGATGTAGGGCTCGGCCACTTCGTCCATGCGAATTGCAGTGATCACCCGGCAGTAGACGCCGATTTTTTCCAGCGCGCTTTGCATGGCCAGCGCATTCATCACCGTGGCCAGCATGCCCATGTAATCCGCGGTCGTGCGCTCCATCCCCTGCGCGCTGCCCTGAAGCCCGCGAAAGATGTTGCCGCCGCCGATCACCATGCAGATCTCGACCCCCAGATCATGCACCGTCCTGATTTCCTGCGCGATGCGTTCGACCGTGGGCGGATGCAATCCGAATGTCTGATCGCCCATCAGGGCTTCGCCTGAGATCTTCAGCAGGACACGGTTATAGGTGGTCGCCGGCGGGGCAGTGTCGGGCATCGGAATCTCCGGATCAGTCGCGCCTGCAAAATGCGCCAAAAGCAGCCGTGGTTCAATGGCCTGCCGGCGCAGAAACCCATCTGGTCCGCCGGCGGGCCCCGGAACCGGAGATTTCGCTCGTGAACGGGCGGAAACCAGCCTAAAGGGAACGGATGAACTGGCTGTCGCGCATACCTGGGGACATTCCGGTGCTGATTGCCGGGCCCACTGCGTCAGGCAAGTCCGCCCTGGCCCTGGCGCTGGCGGAACGCGACCGGCGGGTTGTGATCAACGCCGACGCGCTGCAGGTCTTTGCCAACTGGCGTGTGCTGACGGCACGCCCCGCGCCCGAAGACGAGGCGCGGGCTCCGCACGCGCTTTATGGTCACGTGGCCGCGGATGCGACCTATTCGGTCGGTCGTTGGCTGCGCGATCTGGCGCCCTGGCTTGACGGCGGGTCCGCGCCCGTGATCGTCGGAGGCACCGGGCTGTATTTCATGGCCCTGACCGAGGGTCTGGCAGAGGTCCCTCCGGTGTCGCCCGAAACGCGGCGCGCGGCCATGTCCCGGCTGCAAGAGGACGGGCTGAGCGCGCTTGTCGATGCTCTGGATCCCCCGACGCGGGCACGGATCGACACACAAAACCCCGCGCGGGTGCTTCGCGCCTTCGAGGTGCTGGAGAGCACGGGGCGTGGTCTGGCCGACTGGCAGGATGCAACGCCGGCACCGCTTCTGCCGCTGGAGCGCGTGCATCCCGTTCTGGTGGATGCGCCCAGACCCTGGCTGACGCCGCGCATCGAGGCGCGGTTCGACCAGATGCTGGCCGGCGGTGTTCTCGACGAGGTGCGCGCGAACCTGACCGGCTGGTGTCCCGACCATCAGTCCGCCAAAGCGATCGGCGCGCCCGAGCTAGTGGCGCATCTGCAGGGCGAAACCGATCTGGCAACGGCGCGCGCGGCCGTGATCGTGGCCACACGCCAGTATGCCAAGCGCCAGCGCAGCTGGTTTCGGGCGCGCATGGGCGCGTGGCAGCACGTCCCCGGACCAGAGCTTGGCCCGGATTGATCCGCCCCGCGCCTCCCCCAAAGCAGCGGGTTTACTTGCCAGTCAAGCTGCGTTAGCTGCACAAATCGAACGGCACGGGTTGTGAAGCGGCGGTTGTACCGTCCGAAACTGTAACAAACCCGACAAACAGGCGGTAGCGCATATGGCCCCACGGCTTTTGACCCTCGCCCAATGGACCGGGCCGGATTCATGGCGGTCGACCCTGCCGCACAGCTGTGCGTCGCATGTTTTCGTGTGGATCACGCGCGGACAGGGCCGCTGCCTGCTTGCTGGTCGACGGCAGGGGCTTGGCGTGCACACCGCGCTGGCAATTCCGGCGGGCTCTCTTTTTGCGCTGCATCCCACCGGGCCGTTGTTCGGTCTGACCTGTCTTCTGCCCGCGTCGGGCCCGTCGCTTTTGCCCGATGAGCCGCAACTTCTGCGGATCGCCGATCAGAAGATGCAGAACGAGCTGACAGCGCTGCTTGAGGCGATGCAGCGCGAGCAGAACGAGACGCGGCCGTTCATGCCGGATGCGCTGACGGCTCAGGGTGAACTGCTGACCGTGTGGCTGCGGCGCGCCCTTGTGGCCGAGGGCGAGGAAGAGGTCATCACCGCAGGACAACGGCTGGTCGATGCCTATTGCGCGCTGGTCGAACGCGACCACAATCTGGGTCTTCCGATGCAGGATTATGCCCGCCGCCTGGGCGTGACACCCACGCACCTGACCCGCGTCTGCAAAGCCAAATGCGGCATGACGGCGCTGGAAATCCTGAACGGGCGGGTGCTGTATGCTGCTCGTGACATGCTGGAACGCACCCCCCTGCCCGCCAAGCATATCGCGGCGCGGCTCGGCTTTAACAGCGCGGCCTATTTCTCGCGGTTCATCCAGAACCACACCGGTCGGCCGCCAAGAGCCCTGCGCACGGCGGCATGATCACGCGCAGATGTGACCCGAAACAGGGTGTATCGTGACGGCAAAAACCGCTCTTGCGCTTGCCTTACGGCAACGTGGCGTGTCATGACAGATCCAGTGTTTCGCTGCTTTCAAGGGTGCAGATTGTCCAGACGCCGCTCGCTCTTTCGTTGCCAGCCCGCTCTGTCCCTGCTTCGTGCCGAGTACGGAAAAGGCCTGTCCACCCGTCGGGAGTTTCTGACGGGCATCTGCGCGCTTGGCGTGTCGGCACCTGTCGCCCGCGCGCTGGCCGGGCCTGTCCTGGCGCAAGACACGTCCCGGATCGCGCAGGGCGGAACGCTGCGCATACAACAGAACGTCAAGGCGTTGCGCGACCCGCGAACCTATGACTGGTCCGAAATGGGTAACCAGACGCGCGGCTTTCTGGAATATCTGGTGCAGTACAATCGCGACGGGTCGTTTCAGGGGATGCTGCTGGAGCGTTGGGAGGCCAACGAGGACGCCACGCGCTATCGCTTGTATGTCCGCCGCGGCGTGAGCTGGAGCAACGGCGACGCGTTCACGGCCGAGGATGTCGCCCACAACCTGCGCAGGTGGTGCGACAGGTCCGCCCCCGGAAACTCTATGGCGACACGGCTCTCGGGCCTGTGTCAGGGACCGGACGGCGCGTTGCGGGAGGACGCGATCAACGTCGAGGATGCACACACGCTGTCGCTGACGCTCAGTCATCCCAACATCGCGCTGATTGCCGATCTGTCCGATTATCCGGCAGCCGTGGTTCATCCCAGCTATGACGGCGGCGACCCATTCGCGCACGGCATCGGGACGGGGCCCTTCCGGCCCACGGACATGGTGGTCGGAGAGCGATGCATTCTGGACCGCGACACCTCACGCCCGTGGTGGGGCAGCGCGGTCTATGGCGGTCCTTACGTGGATCGGGTCGAATTTCTGGATTATGGCACGGACCCTGCCAAATGGCTGGCGGCGGCCGAGGCGGACGAGGTGGATCTACTCTACGAAAGCGTCGGTGATTTCATAGACGCCATGAGCGATATCGGCTGGACCCAGACCCGCACCGACAGTGCGGCGACAATGGTCATCCGGGCCAATGCGGACGCCGTGATCGACGACAGACAGCCCTATGCCAATGCGCGCGTCCGGCGGGCTCTGGCGCTGGCGGTCGACAACGATGTGTGTCTTGAGCTGGGCTATGGCGGGCGCGGTCTTGTGGCGCAGAACGATCATGTCTGCCCGATTCATCCCGCGCATGCGCTGCTTGGGCCGGTGGACACCGATCCGGCGCATGCACGGGCAGAAATCGTGACGGCCGGATTCGGTGACTTCCGGCACAAACTTGTCACCATCGACGACGAATGGCAGCGCAACACGGGCGATGCCGTCGCCGCGCAGCTTAACGACGCGGGCATTCCGACCGAACGGGTCATCGAACCCACAACCAGCTACTGGGAGAACTGGAAGGGCCACCCCTTTTCCGCAACCCAGTGGAATCACCGCCCGCTGGGCGTGCAGGTCCTGAGTCTGGCCTACCGGTCGAACGCGGTCTGGAACGAAACCGGATTTGCATCACCCGCATTCGATGCGGCGCTCGATCAGGCCATGTCGATCAATGCGGTCCAGGCGCGGCGCAGGGTCATGGCCGAGCTTCAGGGTCTTCTGCGCGATCAGGGGGTGATCATTCAGCCTTACTGGCGCACGCTCTACAATCACAACAACGGCCGGCTGGTGAACGCCGGACGTCACCCGTCCAACGAAATTCACTTGCACCGCATCGGCTTTGCCGCGTGAACCGGACCGCGCTCAGCGGTCCAGAATGACGCGCACGTAGTTGCGGGTTTCCTTGTAGGGGGGCACGCCGCCGTGCTTTTCAACGGCCTTCGGACCGGCATTGTAGGCCGCCAGCGCCAGTCGCCAGGACCCGAATGTGCGGTACTGTTCGGCCAGATAGCGCGCGCCGCCTTCCAGGTTCTGATACGGATCATAGGGGTTCACACCCAGATAGGCGGCGGTGCCGGGCATCAGCTGCGCCAGACCGATCGCGCCCTTGTGCGACACCGCGTTTGGGTTCCACGCCGATTCCTGCTGCACCAGACGCAGGAACAGTCCCGACGGTATGCCGTGGCGCTGTGCCGACTTCTTGGCTGCATTCAGATAAAGACCGCGATAGGCCCCCACGTAGGACTTGGTTGACACCTCGTCGTCCCATTTGCTGGGCGTGTGGACCCGCTGCGGCTGCAGCCGGATCGAACTGTTGTATTGCTGGCTGGCCCGGTTATCGAGCACCTTGGTCTGCGACTGAAACATCTTCCGCTTGTTCTTGCTGGAAAAGATTTCTGCCGAAGCCGCTGCAGGCACGCTCAGCGCCACGCACACAAGCGCCATCGTCATGTATTGCATGAGGTCGCTCATCCCACCGTTTCCTCACGCGCACTATACGCGGCCCGCTCAGGATTGCCAGCCTTGACGATCCCGACACCGTGCGGTCGGGTGGATCGTGCCACAGTTGGAATTTTAGGGTTTCCTTCACCTTCCTGGGGTGATGTAACTTCTAGCCCAAGACCAGACAGCAGCAGGGAGAGCAGCATGGCCGGCTCCGTCAACAAAGTCATTCTCATCGGCAATCTGGGCCGCGACCCGGAGGTGCGCACATTTCAGAACGGCGGCAAAGTGTGCAATCTGAGGATCGCGACCTCGGAAAACTGGAAAGACAGAAACACCGGCGAACGCCGGGAAAGAACCGAATGGCACAGCGTGGCGATTTTCAATGAAAATCTCGCCCGCCTGGCCGAGCAGTATCTGCGCAAGGGTTCAAAGGTCTATATCGAGGGAAAGCTGGAAACCCGGAAGTGGCAGGATCAGTCCGGACAGGACCGCTACTCGACCGAGGTCGTGTTGCGCCCTTATGCGGGGGAAATGACCTTTCTGGATGCGCGCGGCGAAGGCGGCGGCGGCGATGGCGGCTACGGCGGCGGCGGGTATGGCGGCGCACAGGACAGCGGCCCCGCGCCGTCGAACGAACCGTCCGGCGCGCCGGCGCGCGATTACGACGACGAAATCCCCTTTTAGGCGGCGCGGCGGGTCCGCGACCGGTGCCGGCACCTCGCTGACGCGACCGGCGTCGATTCGCAGGACCATGCCCCGGATGCCGGCTGACGCAACGTCGGTGTTTGCGGCCCTGCGGGACGGATGCCGGGACGGCGCCGCGCTGCGGCAAAAACAGGCTGGTCTTTCGCGCCCGTCCTGTCTAAGGCCGGGCGCAGCTTGTATTCAGAGGGTCTGTCATGGATCTGCGCAACATTGCCATTATCGCTCATGTGGATCACGGCAAAACCACGCTTGTCGACGAACTGCTCCGCCAGTCGGGCGCGTTTCGCGCAGGTCAGGCCGTGGCCGAGCGCGCGCTGGACAGCAATGACCTGGAACGCGAACGCGGCATCACCATACTGGCCAAGGCCACCTCGGTCGAATGGAAAGGCACGCGCATCAACATCGTGGACACACCCGGCCACGCGGATTTCGGTGGCGAGGTCGAGCGTATCCTCAGCATGGTGGACGGTGTCGTTCTGCTTGTAGACGCCGCAGAAGGACCGATGCCACAGACCAAGTTCGTGACCTCCAAGGCGCTGGCTCTGGGGCTTCGCCCGATTGTCGTGCTCAACAAGGTGGACAAACCGGACGCTGAACCCGACCGCGCGCTGGATGAGTGTTTTGATCTCTTTGCCGCGCTCGACGCATCGGAAGATCAGCTCGATTTTCCGCATATGTACGCCTCCGGTCGCTCGGGGTGGGCCGATCATGATCTCGACGGTCCGCGCAAGGATCTGTCGGCGCTGTTTGACCTGATCGTCAACCATGTGCCCGCGCCGCGTCAGATGTCCCATGCCGACGAGGATTTCCGCATGCTCGCGGTCACACTGGGGTCCGACCCGTTTGTGGGGCGCATTCTGACCGGCCGGGTCGACTCGGGGCGTGTGAAAACCGGCGCCACGGTTCAGGCCATCAGCCGTCTGGGCCAGAAGATCGAACAGTTCCGCGTCACCCGGATCCAGGCGTTCCGGGGTCTGACCATGCAGGATATCGACACCGCCGAGGCGGGCGATATCGTGACGCTTGCCGGCATGTCGAAGGCCACGGTCGCCGACACGATCTGTGCGCTGGCCGTTGACACGCCCCTCGAAGCGCAACCGATTGATCCGCCCACGATTTCCGTCACATTCGGGATCAATGACAGCCCGCTGGCCGGACGAGACGGCAAGAAGGTCCAAAGCCGCGTCATCCGCGAGCGCCTGCTGAAGGAGGCCGAACAGAATGTCGCGATCCGCGTGACCGACACACCGGGCGGCGAAGCGTTCGACGTGGCCGGCCGGGGCGAATTGCAGATGGGCGTGCTGATCGAGAACATGCGGCGCGAGGGGTTCGAACTGTCGATCTCGCGCCCACGCGTGCTGATGCGACAGGATGACGACGGTCAGACGCTTGAGCCGGTCGAGGAAGTCACCATCGACGTGGATGACACCTATGCCGGCGCCGTGATCGAAAAGATCACCGGTGCCCGGCGGGGCGACATGACGGAAATGAAACCGGCCGGGTCGGGCAAGACACGTATCGTGGCGCTGGTCCCGTCGCGCGGTCTGATCGGGTATCACGGTGAATTTCTGACCGACACCCGCGGCACGGGGGTGCTGAACCGGGTCTTTCACGGCTGGGCGCCGCACAAGGGACCGATCCCCGGTCGCCGCGCAGGTGTGCTGATTTCTATGGAGCCCGGCGAAGCGGTGGCCTACGCGCTGTGGAACCTCGAGGACCGCGGCCGCATGTTCGTGGGTCCGCAGGCGCAGGTCTATCAGGGCATGGTGATCGGCGAGCACAGCCGCGACAATGATCTGGACGTCAATCCGCTGAAGGGCAAGAAACTGACCAATGTGCGCGCCTCGGGCTCGGACGAGGCCGTGCGGCTGACCCCGCATGTGCAGTTCAGTCTGGAAGAGGCCATTGCCTACATCAATGACGACGAACTGGTCGAGGTGACGCCAAATGCAATCCGGTTGCGCAAGCGCCATCTCGACCCGCATGAACGCAAACGCGCCGCCAAGGCGGGGTAAGCGTCAGCCCGTCTGCATGACCGCAGAGCCCAGGCGGATCTGACCGTCACGCAGGACCCGGGCGCACCATCCCCCGTGGCCGCGCATGGCGGTGTATCCCCCCGGTCCGAGCGCGTCTTCCATCCGCGAGCACGGTGCGCAGGGGCCGGTGATTTCGATACATGCCGCGCCCAGATCGACCGGAGCGTTGCGCAGGGCGTTGAGGTTGATCCCGGACACCACGATGTTGCGGCGCAACAGGCCCGGCGTCACCTCCGTGCGCCCGGCCAGTGCGGCAATGACGGGCAGGTGTTCCGATTGAATCAGTGTCACGGCGCGCCTGCCCTCCCGGGCGTGATCGTTCTCCAGTCCCGACGCGCACAGCCACGCGGCGTCCACGTCCCGCATGTCACACAGCCTGCCCGGTCGCACACCGATCCAGACGACGCGGCCCGGACCGGCAAAGCTGCGCAGCAGCGCATTCAGCCGGCCCTTCACTACTCGGTGGTTTCGACAATCACCAGATCGCGCTCTGCCGCATCATGGGCATACACAAGCGCCGCCTGATAATCAGGGCTGTGATAACAGGTTTGCGCCGCTTCGACGCTGGGAAACTTGGCCACCACATTTCGCGGCCTGTCCTTGCCTTCCAGCTGCACATAGTAACCGGCACGCGCGATAAAGTAGCCGCCATGTTTCTTGATCGCCGGACCGGCGAGTTCCGCGTATTTGCCATACGCTTCCGCATCGGTGACGGTGATATGTGCGATCCAGAGTGCGGGCATGGGCCCCTCCTGTGACTGGTGCGACACGGCCTCCGCTGCACCGGACGCCCAATGGAGCAGGTATCAACTCTGCAATACCTGCTCCGCCGCCTTGATTGCAGCCTCGGCGCGGGTGACATCACGTCCTCCACCCTGGGCCATGTCGGGACGTCCTCCCCCGCCCTGACCACCCAGTTCCGCCACGGCTGCGCGCACCAGATCAACCGCCGAGACACGAGAGGTCAAGTCTTTCGTGACCCCGGCGGCCACCGCGGCCTTGCCGTCCGCATCAGCAATCAGCAGCACCACGCCCGACCCCATGCGGGCCTTCATGTCGTCCATAAGGGGCGGCAGGTCCTTGCCCGATACGCCGGTCAGAACCTGCGCGGAAAACCGGATGCCGGCCACCTCCCGCGTCTGATCGTCGCCGGGGCCGCTGCCGCCGATCGCGCGTTCTCTTCGCAACCGGGACACTTCGGCATCAAGCATGCGGCGTTCATCGCTCAGGGCGCGCACGCGCTCCAGCACATCGCCGGGCTGCGCCCTGAGTTCGGATGCCAAGTCCGACACGCGCTGATCCTGCTGGCTGAGATGGGCAAACGCCGCGGCGCCCGTCAGCGCCTCGATCCGTCGCACACCGGCGCTGGACGCGCTTTCGCCCAGTGTCACGAACAGCCCGATGTCACCGGTCCGGCGCACATGCGTGCCGCCGCACAGTTCGATCGAATAGGTCCGGCCATCGGCGCCCCTGCCCGAAACCTCCTGAACGCCCATCGAGACAACGCGCACCTCATCCCCGTATTTTTCGCCAAACAGCGCCTGTGCGCCAAGCGCACGCGCATCGTCCGGCGGCATGATCCGCGTCTCGACCGTCGAATTCTGACGGATATAGGCATTCACGTCCTCATTGACCTGCCGGATCTCGTCCGGGGTCATCGCCCGCGTGTGGCTGAAATCAAAGCGCAATCTGTCCGGCGCGTTCAGCGACCCCCGCTGGGCCACGTGGTCGCCCAGACGCTGGCGCAGCGCTTCGTGCAGAAGATGCGTGGCCGAATGGTTCGCGCGAACGGCGCTGCGTCTTGCGCGCGCGACGTCCAGGCGCACCGGATCTCCGACGCGCAGCGCGCCCGACTGCACGTGCACGAGATGCGCAAACAACCCGGTGCCGCGCTTTTGCACATCATCAACCCGCGCGACAAGGCGGTCGGCCCCGTCCGCGTCGGATCCTTCAAGGCCGAACACCTGGCCGTGATCGGCCACCTGCCCGCCGGCCTCGGCATAAAACGGTGTCTGGTTGACAACAAGCCAGCCGTCCGGCGTGGTCTGGTCCAGCGCATCGCGGGACGCGCCATCCACGACAATGGCCTGCACCACGCCTTCGGCTGTCTCGGTTTCGTAGCCCAGAAAATCGGTCGCCTCATGGCGTTCCGAGAGATCAAACCACACCGCGGCATCCGCCGCCTCGCCAGATCCGCTCCACGCCGCGCGCGCCTTGGCTTTCTGCTCTGCCATGGCCGCGTCGAAGCCTGCGACATCGACCTCGCGCCCGCGTTCGCGCAGCGCATCCTGTGTCAGGTCCAGCGGAAACCCGTAAGTGTCATAAAGGCGAAACGCCGCCGCTCCGGGAAGCGCGGCGCCATCGGGCAGTCGGGCCAGTTCGTCATCCAGCAGCCGCAGGCCACGGTCGAGCGTCCTGTTGAACCGGGTCTCTTCGAGTTCCAGCGTCTCCTGAATCAACGGCTGCGCGCGTCCGAGTTCCGGAAAGGCCTGTCCCATCTGCCCCACAAGCGCCGGAACCAGCCGGTGCATCACCGGGTCCTGTGCCCCGAGCAGATGCGCGTGCCGCATGGCGCGGCGCATGATCCGGCGCAGCACATAGCCGCGCCCCTCGTTCGAGGGCAGCACACCGTCGGCGATCAGAAACGAGGTCGAGCGCAGGTGATCCGCAATCACGCGATGATGGACATTGCCCGGGCCGTCGGGATCGCTGTGGGTGGCATGCGCGCTTGCCTCGATCAGGCTGCGCATCAGATCGGTATCGTAATTGTCGTGTTTGCCCTGCAACAGAGCACCGATCCGTTCCAGCCCCATACCGGTGTCGATCGACTGCATGTCGAGATCGACCTGACTGCCGTCCTCGAAGCGTTCATTCTGCATGAACACGAGGTTCCAGATCTCGATGAAACGGTCGCCGTCCTCATCCGGACTGCCCGGCGGCCCCCCAGGAATCTCCGGGCCATGATCGTAGAAGATTTCCGTGCACGGACCGCATGGACCCGTGGGACCCATGGACCAGAAATTGTCATCCGTGGCGATCCGAATGATCCTGTCATCGCTCAGGCCGGCATGTTTCTTCCAGATCTCCGCCGCTTCGTCATCGGTGTGAAACACGGTGACCAGCAGTTTCGACGGATCAATCCCGAAATCCTGCGTCAGCAGGTCCCACGCATAAGGTATCGCGTCCGATTTGAAGTAATCACCGAAACTGAAATTGCCGAGCATTTCAAAGAAGGTGTGATGCCGCGCGGTATAGCCCACATTGTCGAGATCATTGTGCTTTCCGCCTGCGCGGACGCATTTCTGACTGGTCGTGGCGCGCCGGTAGTCGCGGGTCTCCACGCCGGTGAACAGGTTCTTGAACTGAACCATGCCCGAATTCGTGAACATCAGCGTCGGGTCGTTGCGCGGTACAAGCGGAGAGCTTGGCACCACCTCGTGACCGTTGCGTTCAAAAAACCCCAGGAAGGTCGAGCGGATCTCGTTCAGCGTCGGCATGGATGTCTTTCGCGGCGTTGCAGCATGGCGGGTCTCGCAGACTTAGCCGTCGCGTTGCGGCATGTCCACCGTTCAGACATCGCCCTAAAGCCTTTCGCCCTTTCCCCGAGACATCAGTTGAAGGCGAAAGGCGCGCAGCACAGGAACGATGCACGGCGTTTCGCGACACTCCGTGGTTCAGGTCTGTCGTGAAACGCTTTAGCCAACCCGCCGGCTGCGGCCCTGCGTCGCGCAACCGCAGGCTGAACCTAGGCGCGCGGGTGCGCGACGGGGCGGTGTGCCGGGACCGTGCGCCCCGTCAGGTGGTGACCCGCAGCGGCACGACACAGACGTTCTGCGTATCCCGGGGGCCGCAACCGGCTGTGTTTGCGCCGGGGCGGCCCGTCCTGCACTGTCACGCCCATCCGCGCGCGGTCAGCGCCTGCGTCCCGCCGGACAGGCAGACCGGCCCATGCCCCGCGACGGATCGCCGGGACACGGATCAGGCTTCAAGGATGTCCTCCGCGTCGCCGGGCCGTTCCCGCGCCTCGGTCTCCGGCATGTCGAAATCCAGACCGTGCGCGGCACGGATCTTGTCCTCGATCGCGTAGGCCACATCGGGGGTGTCCTTGAGAAACTGCTTTGCATTCTCGCGCCCCTGCCCGATGCGTTCGTCTCCATAGCTGAACCAGCTTCCGGATTTTTCGACCACACCGGCCGCGACGCCCAGATCCAGCAATTCGCCGGTTTTCGAGACCCCTTCGCCGTACATGATGTCAAATTCCACCTGTTTGAACGGCGGCGCCATCTTGTTCTTGACCACCTTGACGCGGGTCTGGTTGCCCACAACCTCGTCGCGGTCCTTGACCGCTCCGATACGGCGAATGTCAAGACGCACGGAACTGTAGAACTTGAGTGCATTGCCCCCGGTCGTGGTCTCCGGGCTGCCGAACATCACGCCGATCTTCATGCGAATCTGGTTGATGAAGATCACCGTGCACTTGCTGCGGTTGATCGACCCGGTCAGCTTGCGCATCGCCTGGCTCATGAGACGCGCCTGCACGCCCACATTGCTGTCGCCCATGTCGCCCTCGAGTTCGGATTTGGGAGTCAGCGCCGCAACGGAATCCACGACGATCATGCTGACCGCCCCCGAGCGCACCAGCGTGTCAACGATTTCCAGCGATTGCTCGCCCGTGTCCGGCTGCGAGATCAGAAGTTCGTCAAGATCCACCCCCAGTTTCCTGGCGTAGATCGGATCCAGCGCATGTTCGGCATCGACAAAGGCACATACACCGCCTTTTTTCTGCTCTTCAGCCACGCAGTGCAGGGTCAATGTTGTCTTGCCAGAGCTTTCCGGCCCGTAGATTTCAACAATCCGGCCCTTGGGCAATCCGCCGATCCCGAGCGCGATGTCCAGTCCCAGCGATCCGGTCGAGGTTGCCTCGACCTCCTGCACGGGATTGTCGCCGCCCAGTTTCATAATCGAGCCCTTGCCGAACTGCCGCTCGATCTGGGCCAGGGCGCTGTCCAGCGCCTTCTGTCGGTCTGCGTTTTTCTTTGGATCCATTGTCAGTAAATCTGCCGTTGCCATACCTGTCGCTTTCCTTATTCCACAGCCCGTTTGGGGCGTCTATGACTGCTTTGTTCACCTCTTGTTCCAACTTAATGGAGACAAAAGGAGAACATTTCAAGAAAATTGTTCGTAATTGATTTTTGCGCGTAAGCGTTAAAGAGTTGTTGATGCAGGCAGTAAATCGAGGCGGTTCAGGCCATGTTGGTGTTTTCAAAGGAAAAGCTGGTGTTCCTTTCAGTCCCCAAGACCGGCAGTACCGCCTGGGAGGACGCGCTTGCGCCGTGGGCCAGTCTGGTTGTTCGCCATCCTCCAGAACTGAAACATGCGCCGCTGTTTCGCTACAATCGCTTTTTCCGCCCCGCGCTCGAGCGGTTCTGTGACGGGCCAATCGACATTCTGGCCGTGATGAGAGAACCGGTGGACTGGCTGGGCAGCTGGTACCGGTACCGGGGGCGGGACGATCAGCGCGATGCCCGTATCTCGACGCACGGGCTCGGTTTCGCGGAGTTTGTCGAAGGCTATCTGGCGGACCCGCGCCCGGCCTTTGCCCGAATCGGATCGCAATCCAAATTCCTTGAACCTCTGAAAGATGGTTTGTCCGTGACGCACCTGTTTCGCTATGACGACACGGCAGGTTTGTCGGCGTTTCTGGAGGCACGGCTTGGCGGTCCTGTCACGACACGGCGCCTGAACGTCTCGCCAGCGCCGAACGACGCCGGCATGCTGCGCCTGCCCGAGGCGTTGTTGTCCCGGCTGCGTGCGGTCTGTCACGCCGATTTCGCGCTGTATGACGGAATAGCAACGCAGGGCGCATACCGTGCATTGCCGCGCGGCGCGGCGCGGGCGCACGACTGACGCACCACGACCGACCAGCGTGCAAGAGAGGCAGAGCGTCAGGACGCGGGACCGTGGTCTGCCAGGTGCGACAGCTGGGCCTGAACGGTGTCGGTCAGCTCCTTCAGTGAAAACGGTTTGGGCAAAAAAACGGAGTTGGGAATTCTGGACTGGATTTCGCCGAAGGTCTCGGCCGCATATCCCGACATGAAGACAACCCGTGTTCCGGGACGCTGCTTCAGTGCCTGCTGCACCCAGCTGGGTCCGTCGATCCGCGGCATCACGACATCGGAGACAAAGACATCCACATGCAACGTGTCATCCTTGAGCAGATCAAGCGCGGCCTCCGCGCTGTCCGCTTCAAGCACCGTCAGACCGCGGATTTTCAGCGCTCTGCTGGCAAAGGCACGCACCGGCGCTTCGTCTTCCACCAGCAGAACCACACCATCGCTCGGACCGGTCAGTGCCGGCGTGTCGGAGATGTCCGCGCGTTTTGCGTCGACCGGATCGTATGCCGGAAACAGAAGCTGAAAAGTCGTGCCTACATTCGGCGTGCTGTCGACAAAGATAAAGCCACCGGTCTGCTTGACGATGCCGTAGGCTGTGGACAGACCCAGTCCGGTGCCTTCTCCCGTGCGTTTGGTCGTGTAGAAGGGTTCGAACACCTTGGTCAGCTTTTCCGGCGGGATCCCCTGCCCCTGATCCTCGACGCTGACGCGCACATAACGCCCCTCTGAAACAACGGCCCGGTCGCGGTGCAACGGTTCGGTCAGTGTCACGTTCTCTGTCCTGATGCGGATATCACCCCCGTTCTGAATGGCGTCACGCGCATTCACCACAAGGTTCATCAACACCTGTTCCAGCTGGCGTTTGTCCGCACGTATCGACCACAGCAACGGGTCGTGAATCAGCGTCAGAATGACCTTTTCTCCGACCAGCCGGTTCAGAAGATGGGTCAGATCCGACAGCATGTCGCGCAGATCCATGACCTCGGGGCGCAACGTCTGTTTGCGGGAATACGCAAGCAACTGGCTGACAAGGGCCGCCGCGCGGTTGGCGTTCTGATTGATCTGCATGAGATCGGCATAGTCCCCGTCCCCCTGATCATGCCGCAAAAGCAACAGGTCGCAATGCCCGGTGATTGCCGTCAGCAGGTTGTTGAAGTCATGCGCAACACCACCGGCCAGCTGACCGATCGCCTGCATCTTCTGGCTTTGCACAAACTGGGCCTCCAGTGACTTGTGCTCGGTGGCGTCGTTCAGCACCGCAATCAGCATCGGCCTGCCGTCTTCGGTCGTACGGTTGAGCGTGACCTGAACGAACACCTCCTTGTCGTCGCGCTTGACGCGCAGAAATTCGGAATGCAGACCACCGCGATCCTCTGCCGCCTCGCCCAGCCAGTCGGTCATGGACCGGCCAAGACCCTCGACAAAATCGGACAACCGCCTGCGGGTCAGATCATCTTGTCCCAGCAACCTGCGCGCCAGCGCGTTGGATTGCCGGATCTCGCCATCGCGCGCCAGCCTGAGCAGCGGAACCGGCAATGCGTTGAAGTTGGTCGCGCCGTTTGACGCATGCTCCGCCGGGGCGACGTCCGGCAGCAGGTAAATGCTGCGCTGAGCATGTGCGCGCGGACCGTCAAGCGTGACAATCTCGGTCATGCCGTCGCGCGTGACAACCATGTTCGGCTGCCCGGAGACAATCGGAAGGTTCGGAAAAACGGCGTTCAGGTGGTGCGCATCATCGCCCAACACGCCGCGTGCGGCGCCATTCATGTCCGTGATGGCATCATCCTGCCCCACGGTGATCGCGGGAAACGGTACAGAGCCGGCGGCGTGCGGGGTGTCCTGCGCCGGATCGGTCATGCGCCACACAAGCTGGTCAGAGTCGGTGCGGTGCGCCGTCACTAGACTGGGGCCGTCCTGCATGTCGCACAGCTCGTGCGCTGCCCCGCGTTCGCGGGCGCGGTCCTCGAGCCGCGCCAGAAACGGCCCGGGGAATGCCATCCTGTGCGACAACACCTCGGCAAGCGTATCGGACTGCGGCGCAAACACACGCGCCGCGGCGCGATTGGCAAACAGGATCCCGCCCCCCGGCCGGGCCACGAAACAGGGCGTGTCATCGTCATTCAGAAGCTGCTGCGCGGTGGTCCTGAGCGACCCGTCACGGCGGTGCTCCGCGCCTGCGACAAGGGCCGTCCAGAAGGCCGAGATGGTCAGGACAAGAGATGTGGTGCCGAGCACAAGCTGCAGGGTGACGGGCTGTGCAAACACCGCCGCGCCAGCGAACACGGCCGCGGACAGAGTGACGACAATGATCCTGGGCCGAAGCCGGATGGCAGCAGCGCGCAGCGGAGAACTGGTTGCGGATGTGAAGGCCACGAGCCCCCCTTGACGGCGACGGGTTGGACCTGTGTCTGACCGCTCAGAATTAATGATAAATTAATTTCAGGCGCGTGTACACGTTAAAGTAGTTTTTATGAAATGTCACTTACTCTTTGCGTGTTATCTCGACGCTCCGCGCCGGGTCTGCATCGCCGGTGCGACGAAACGTTGCAAGAAAGAATCCGTCGCCGGTCTCATTGACGGGCCACTGCTGTCGGGCGGTCAGCTGCCAGTCGGGTCCGGCGTCCAGAAATGTGGCCACCCGCGCGTCGTTTTCGTCATGCAGAACGGAACAGGTCGTGTAGGCAAGATCCCCTCCCGGAGCCACGAGCCCGGCCGCCCGCGCAAGGATTGCGTCCTGACATGCGGTCAATTCCGCCAGCCGCGTCTGCGTAAAGGACCATTTTGCCTCAGGCGTGCGGCGCCATGTGCCGCTGCCCGAACACGGCACATCGCAAAGCACGAGATCGTAGGGCGCCTGACGCCTCACCTCCGCGCCATCCAGACGGTCCACACAGGCGCCTGCACGCGCGGCCCGCTCCGGCAGATCGGCCATCCGCCGGGGCGCGGCATCATGGGCAAAAACCCTGCCAGCGCCCCGCGCGGCAAGGGCAAGGCTCTTGCCCCCACCACCGGCACAGTAGTCCAGCACCCGCGTCCCGGCCGACACATCGAGCCGCAGCATGGCCGCCTGCGAATGCGCATCCTGAAGCTCGACCGCGCCGTCCCTGTAGGCCTGGCTCTGCGCCAGCCGGCGCGCGCCCTTTCCCAGATGCAGGGCGCCGGGAATGTCCTGAACCGGCACCGCCTCTATCCCGTCACCGGCAAGACTGCGGCACATCTCCGGCACAGTGTTTTTGCCGGCATGAACCCGCACTGTAACGGGCGCGCGCCGTTTCAGCGCCCCGACTGCCGCCGCCGCGCCGTCCTGTCCAAGGCTGGTGACAAAGAGGGGCCAGAGCCACCCCGGAAGATCGCGCCGGGCCTCTTCGTCCGGTGGCGCGCCGGCCGCGCGTTCCTGCGCGCTCAGAGGTTCGGGCGCGTAGGTGGCACCGGAAAACACCTCGTCGGGGACCTGTCCCGTGGCGCGCAGATGTCCCAGCATCAGACCGCGGCCGGTCTGCGCCCCGCCCAGGCTTGCGTAGGACGCGCGGCAGCGTATAGCCTGGTAGACAAGATCCCGAACGGCGGCGCGATCACCGGACCCCGCATGACGCGCGCCACGCGCCCACCTGGTCAGTGTCTGTTCCGCCGCAGCGCCAGCCAGAATCAGATCAAGCGCTTCAATCGCGGCCTGCACGCGCGCGGCCGGCGTCACGACCGTGGTCCGCGGCGCCGGTGCTCAGCCGATACGGTAGTTCGGGCTTTCGCGGGTGATCTGGACGTCATGAACATGGCTTTCCTTCAGCCCGGCCCCGGTGATTTTGACAAAGGCGCATTGCGTCCGCATATCGGCAACCGTGGCGCATCCTGTATAGCCCATCGCAGCGCGCAACCCTCCCACCAACTGATGAATCACGGTATTGGCAGAGCCCTTGTAGGGCACCTGCCCTTCGATCCCTTCGGGAACCAGCTTGTCATTGGCGGCGTCCTTCTGAAAGTACCGGTCGGCGCTGCCGCTGGCCATCGCGCCCAGGCTGCCCATCCCGCGATAGGCCTTGAAACTGCGCCCCTGGTACAGAATCACCTCGCCGGGGCTTTCATCGGTGCCCGCCAGCATGGAGCCCACCATCGCGCAGGAGGCGCCCGCCGCGATCGCCTTGGCGAAGTCACCGGAAAACTTTATGCCGCCATCGGCAATGACAGGCGTGCCGCCCGCCGCCTCGGCGCAATCCATGATCGCCGTCAGCTGTGGCACGCCCACACCGGCCACCATCCGCGTGGTACAGATACTGCCGGGACCGATCCCGACCTTGACCGCATCCGCGCCCGCGCCGATCAGTGTCCGGGTTGCTTCGGCGGTCGCCACGTTGCCGGCGACAACCTGCACCTCGTTGGACAGCATCTTGGCCCGCTCCACCGCCCTGGCCACACCTTCGGAATGGCCGTGGGCGGTGTCGATGACAATCATGTCCACGCCGGAATCCACCAGCGCCTGGGACCGCTCGAAACCGGCGTCGCCAACCGTCGAGGCCGCGGCGACGCGCAGCCGTCCGAGTTCATCCTTGCACGCAGATGGATTGAGCACGGCCTGCTCGGTGTCCTTGAGGGTCAGCAGCCCGGTCAGTTTTCCCTCGCCATCGGTGACCAGCAGCTTTTCGATCCGCCGCGCCTTCATCAGCGACTTGGCTTCCTCAAGATCCGCAGGCTCGGTGAGCATGGCCAGGTTGTCCGAGGTCATCATGACATGAACCGGCGTGTCCTCGGATGTCGCAAAGCGCATATCGCGGTTTGTTACGATCCCCACCACGCGCCCCGTCTCGTCCACGACCGGAAACCCCGTGAAATTGTATCGTTCGATCAATGCCTTGGCATCCGCCAGCGTCTGATCGGGGCTCAGCGTGACCGGATTGTAGACGATCCCCGATTCAAAGCGCTTGACCCGCCGCACCTGCCGCGCCTGCTCTTCGACATTGAGATTGCGGTGAATGACCCCGATGCCCCCCGATTGCGCCATGCTGATCGCCATGCGCGCCTCGGTGACGGTGTCCATCGCGGAGCTGAGAAGCGGAATGTTGAGGGAGATCGACTTGGTGACCTGCGTCCGGGTATCGGCGGTGGCGGGCAGCACGCTCGATTTTGCGGGCACAAGCAGAACATCGTCGAAGGTGAGGGCCTCACGAATCTCCATGGCGGTTCTCCTGTCCGGGGATCGTTTGGCGCTTCCCTATCTCATGCAAGACGGCGAATGAAAAGACCTAAAGCCTTTCGTCTTTAACCTGAGACATCAGCTGAAGGCGAAAGGCGCGCAGCGAATGACCATTGCGCTGCGTTTCGCGACACTCTTTGGTTCAGGTTTGTCGCGAAACGCAGCGAGAGACTTGTGGGGCGCGCGCGGCCCGGGTGCGTCGGGTCAGGGCCCCAAGACCGACCGCCGACAGCAAAAGCAGACCGCCCGCCGGCAGCGGGACGACCTCTGGCGGGTGATCCACCGGGATCTCGCGGGTGTAATGATAGGTGACCGTCATGGCCCCGCTTATGTCAAAACTCCGCAGTGAAAACCGGGGCTCAAGGTAGGTTGGCCTCGTCGAGAACTGAGTGATCAGCGGGACACCCGGGCGCGCGGGGCTTTCGATGAAATCGTCCACCGTCCCGCTGATGATGAATGGCGTTGCAGGAACGGTCCCGCCCGGGTTGACCACCTTCGGCAGCGCAACGGCGTCTCCGGCATCGAACGAAAAGCTGTAGTTTCTGAAAATCACGGAAGTGACGGGCGTGCCGGCCCCGTCTGCCAGCAGCGGAACGGTCGACATGCTGTCCGGCGGCTGGCTTTCGAATCCGCCGATGACCCGGTCGAACCCGCTTGTCATAAGCACGGTCCCCGCATAGGCCGTGGGCACGCCGGTGACGGGGTCGCGATTGGGCAACGTCGTGGATACAAGGGTCAGGGTGTAAAGAAACTGAAAGCTCACACGCTCCAGCGTTCCGTCCGCCGGGTCAAACCGCCTGAAGCTGAGACGGGAGGCAAGCGGTGGGTTAGAAAACCTGACGGTCTGCACGTCGATCGCGGGCACGGAAACCGTCGTTGCTTGCGCGGCGCCGGCCATGACCGTCAGAAAGAGGCTGAAAAGAAGACGTTTCAGCATTGCGTTCGATCTCCTCAATGCAATGGTGGCAGTGTCTCTAACGGACGGGTCACGGTCAATGGAAACCAAAGCAGGGAAGGAATGGGCATGACATCGGAGGGATCAGGACACGGCTACGAAAGCGGACGGCTCGATCTGCCTTTCGTGGGGATTTCAACCTTCGGGAAACGGACCTACGTGGCGGACTGGTCGGCGATAGAGGCCGATGCGGCGATCCTTGGCGCGCCGTTCGATGCGGGCACGCAATGGCGGTCCGGCGCGCGGTTTGGCCCGCGCGGTGTGCGCGAGGCCTCGACCCTGTTTTCCTTTGGTCATGCGGGCGCCTACGACCATGAGGACGACGCGATCTATCTGCCCGGATCCGTGCGTCTGGTCGATCTGGGGGATGCGGATATCGTGCATACCGACACGATCAGAAGCCACGCCAACATTGCGGCGGGCGTACGCGCCATTCTGGAGGCAGGCGCGCTGCCCGTCGTGATCGGCGGCGATCACTCGGTGAACATCCCCTGCATCGAGGCCTTCGACACGCATGGCGACATTCATGTGCTGCAGATCGACGCCCATCTGGATTTCGTCGATGAACGTCACGGGGTCACGCGCGGGCACGGCAATCCGATGCGCCGCGCCGCCGAGAAACCCTATGTCAGCGGTCTGACACAGCTGGGCATTCGCAATGTCAGTTCGACCGCGCGCGAGGGGTATGACGATGCCCGCCGGCGCGGATCGGATATTCTGTCGGTCAGGCAGGTACGTGCCCTCGGCGCGCGGACCACGGCGGACCGTCTGCCCAAGGGCGCACGCCTTTACATCACCATAGATATAGACGCCTTCTGCCCCTCGATCGCACCGGGCACAGGCACGCCCAGCCACGGTGGGTTTCTCTACTACGAGATCCTCGAACTTTTGCAGCATGTGGCCCGGGAGCATGACATCGTGGGGGTGGATCTTGTCGAAGTGGCGCCGGATTACGACCCCACCGGGTCAACCTCGATCCTGGCCGCGCAGCTTTTGCTGAATCTGCTGGGGTTCATCTTTCACGCGCGCGGCCACACAGGCGGTTAGGCCCGCGTTTCACGCGCGAGCACGGCCAGAAGCGCTGAGTAGTCGGGCAAATCAAAGGCCGCGCCCATCACATCCTGCCAGTGCGCGGCGTAAAGCGCCCGTATCTCGTCGCTGACCTGCGGCTTGCCCTGCCCGGCCAGTCCCCGGTCGACCTTGCTTGCCTCGCTGCCCGGTGGCAGGCCACAGGCGCTGTCGCGGGAGGCGCGGGTCAGATGATCGTCAAACTGGCGGTCATGCGCTTTCATGAAATCAAACGCCGCCTGCCGCGTGGCGATGTCGATCGCAGCGCCGTCGTCGATCCCGATGAAGCCGGCCACGCGACGCACCGTGCCGGGCAGATCCCGCTTCATGTGCTCGTAGGCCAGCACCAGCACATCCGCGCGGTCCCGCACGCCCCACCAGGACGCGGCATGCGTCCAGAAATCGCGCCCGACCTCTTCTCGGGCAAGATAATACTCTGCAAAGTCGTTCAGCCGGACGCTGCCGCGGGCAAAGAACCAGCCGTCAAAGAACCGGTACATCGACACCATAGCGTCCAGCGGATCACGCAGCACCACGATGTATCTGCCGCCTTTTGGAATGTCGTGCCAGGTGAGATGGCTCTTGAACGCCCGTGGCGTCTGTGCCTGGGGAGCCGATATGTCGATCCCCATGTCATGGGCCAGTTCTATCCAGGGCACGACAGCGCTGATTTCGTCAAAGCTCATGTCTCCGCCGCTGCGCAACCCGTGCACGATCTGCTGCATCCAGGTGGTGCCGCACTTGCCGAACGGCGTGATGATCACATCGCTCGGGTGTGGCTGAAACGCCAGCGCCTGCGCCGTGCCCTCCCGTGTCACAAAGCGATCGAGCGCGGCAAGCATACCATCCAGCGTGACCGGGCGTTGCATGTCTCAGGGGTCCGGTTTTTCAGGAACCGGGTCATGCCCGCACGACCCCCAGGGATGGCATCGCGCAAGACGCCGGACAATCAGCCAGCTTCCGCGCAGGCCGCCATGCCGTTCCAGCGCTTCCAGCGCGTAGGCGCTGCACGTCGGATGAAACCGGCAATTGTGTCCGACCCACGGGCTGGCCACGGCCCGATAGGCGCGCACCGGCAGCGACAGGAGACTGGCAAGCGGCGTCACGGCACACTCCCTTTTCGGCTTTCCACGGATGGCGCGCGTGCTACCTTTGCCACCGCAGCCACGGGACACGCACCACCGTTATCCGTGACCGTCCGGAGTGGCAACCACCTGAAAGGCCGCGATCCGAACAATGGCGCTTGCATTCATCCTTGGTCTTGCATTGATCATCGCGTTCTTCAGCATGCGACCGACACTGCTGAGAGAGGCGGCCGATCCGCGATTTCATCCCCTGGGGGTCGCGGAAATCGAAGCCGGACTGAACCGGCTGCAGGATGAGACGCTGCCCATGGTGTCGCTGTTGCCCGGAACCGGAGCATCCGAGCCAGCCGGAAGCCGCCTGGGCGGACCAATCTGGGTTCCCGATCCTGCAACGAGCTGGCCGGTCGACGAGACCGGAACCCATCTGCTGCATGTCGCCCAGCTCAACTTTGCGGACTTAGAGCCCCCCGACGGCTTTCCCCGAACCGGCGTGCTGCAGGTGTTCGTGCGTCACGACGGCACAGGGCTTCCTGCGCCCGGGATCGCGCAGGCAGAGGCCGATGGCCTGTGTGTCCGCTGGTATGAGATGCCCGGCGGTGGAACAGCCCTGCCGGTTCCCGACCCGCTGTGCGCGCTGGAGCGCGGCATGCTTGCCTCCCGGCAGGCGAGGGTCGCGGGCGTACCGCTGCGCCCCATGCGCCAGCATCTGCCGGCAAATCCCTTTGTCTGGCCGTATGTGGATGACGTGTACCTCAACCTGACGCAGCGGCGCCCGGCCAACGATGTCGCTGCACGGATGCAGAACGGGCTGAGCGCGCATTTCGACACCATCCTCAACGCGTATGGCGGACACTGGATCGGTGGTTATCCGGGGTTCAAGGGCCGGGATCCGCGCCGTCGCAACGCGGAGTTGCGCGGGCTGGACCGGGTTTTGCTGCATCTGGGCTTTGACAAGCATGTCTGCATTGGCGATGCCGGTACGCTCAATGTCCTGATCTCGGGGGCCAATCTGCGGAACCGGCGCTTTGATCGGGCCTATTGCTCTGTCGATGTCTGACCGGACGTTCCATGTCTGGCCGGTCTGCGGCGCGCGTGAATCGCGGTCACGGCGGACAGAAGATCCGCTTCAATCTGCGAAAACGGCGCGCTTGCGGTGGCGTCGGCCCGTCCGATCAGAACGTAGTCCCAGCCCGGCTGTCCGGATTGCGCCAGAATCGCGCGCGCGGCGGCTCTGAGACGCCGTTTCGCGCGATTGCGGATCACGGCACCGCCGACCCGTCGGGAACAGGTAAACCCCACGCGCGGCGCAGCCGCGTCGCCGCGATCCCGGGCCTGCAGCACGAGCGTCGGACGCACCTGTTTGCGCCCTCTGGCCGCTGCCAGAAATTCGGCCCGTTTTTTCAAAACAAACAGCCCCGCAGGTCCTGAGGGCCTCGGGGCTGCTGTACGAAGTGTCATGGCGCAGGGCCTGTGGTCGCCGCACACCGGGTGCGCAACGGCTTACCGGTCAGGCGCTCAGGCTCTTACGACCGCGGGCACGGCGTGCGTTGAGGATCTTGCGGCCCGCCTTGGTCGACATGCGCGCACGAAAGCCGTGGCGCCGCTTGCGCACAAGATTCGAAGGTTGATAGGTCCGTTTCATATCCCGCTCTCCGGCGTCTTCGGGCCAAGCGCTCCTGACGCGGCAGGGACTCACACCGAGGTTTCAATTCAGAGCGCTGCTATAAGCAAGCCGGCGGGCTAAGTCAAACGCTGTGGCGGACTGCAACAAAACCGCCGACCGGAGGTGTGCTTTGTTACAGATTGCAGCCAATCAGACCCTTGACGGGGCGTCAAATCTCACCATCCATCACCCGACCGTGATAGGGCTGGCCCCGGCGCGGGCGCGCCCGCATCTACCGGAGGAACGCAACATACAGGACGGACCCGACGATATGGATCATGTGGACAGTTCACGCAAAAATCCGGTTTTGCGGATGGCACCGCTTGCGCTCATCCTGACCGTGGCTGTTCTGGGGTACTTTACTCTTGGCAACTATCTGAATTTTGAAACTCTTGCAGAGAACCGCGAGGCCCTTCTGGCGTTCCGGGATTCGCATTTCGCGAGCCTGGCCGCGGCCTTTCTGACGGTGTACGTCGTGATCGTCGTCTTTTCCCTGCCGGGCGCCGCGCTGGCCTCGATGACCGGTGGATTTCTGTTCGGTCTCGCGCTTGGCACGGTGTTCAACGTGGCAGCCGCCACGATCGGGGCGCTTGGTATCTTTCTGGCCGCCCGCTGGGGCCTCGGCAAAACGCTGGCCGCGCGCATGGACAGCGCACAGGGCACGCTCAAAACCTTTCGCGACGGTCTGCGAGAGAATGAAATCAGTATTCTGCTGCTGATGCGCCTTGTCCCTGCCGTGCCCTTCTTTGTGGCCAACCTGCTGCCCGCGCTGGTGGGGGTGAGGCTGATCAATTTCGCATGGACCACCGTTGTTGGCATCATTCCGGGTGCCCTGGTCTTCACTTGGATCGGCGTCGGTCTGGGAGAAGTGTTCGACCGCGGCGAGCAACCGGACCTGTCGCTGTTGTGGGAGCCCTATGTTCTGGGTCCGATTCTCGGCCTGTGTCTGCTGGCCGCGCTTCCCATCGTGATCAAGACGATCCGCAACAGAAAGGACGTGTGAGCCATGTCCCGGATTGAAACCGATATTCTGGTCATAGGGGCCGGGTCCGCCGGATTGTCCGTCGCCGCGGGAGCCGCGCAGATGGGCGCCCGCGTGGTTCTGCTTGAAGGACACAAGATGGGGGGCGACTGTCTCAACTTCGGGTGTGTTCCCTCGAAAGCGCTGATCGCATCGGCCAAGGCGGCGCATGCACAGGCGCACACGGCCGCGTTTGGCGTGGCCAATACAACGCCACAGATCGACTATGCGGCGGCTAAGGATCATGTGGACGAAGTGATCGCAACGATCGCCCCGCATGACAGTCAAGCGCGTTTCGAAGGTCTGGGCGTGACGGTGATCCGCGAGTTTGGCCGGTTCATTTCCGGCACGGAGGTCGAGGCAGGCGCGGATGTCATCGTGGCGCGCCGCATTGTCATCGCGACCGGATCCGCCCCTTTCGTGCCGCCGATCCCCGGTCTTGACACCGTTCCTTTCGAGACCAATGAGACAATCTTTGATCTGAGGGAAAAGCCCGATCATCTGCTGATCATCGGTGGCGGTCCGATCGGAATGGAACTGGCGCAGGCGCATGTGCGTCTGGGATCGCAAGTGACCGTGATCGAGGCGGGCAAGGCGCTGGGCAGGGACGATCCCGAACTTGCCGGGGTCGTCCTGTCCCGTCTGCGCGACGAAGGTGTCGAGATCGTCGAACAGGCCCTGGCCGAGAGCGTGCGCGGATCGGCGGGCGCGCTTGAGATCAGCGTCGAGGGTGGCCGCGTCTTCAAGGGGTCGCATCTGCTTGTCGCCGCAGGCCGCAAGAGCAACACGGAGCGTCTGAACCTCGACGCGGCCGGTATAAGAACGACCCGCACCGGGATCAGGGTCGATGCCGGACTGAAGACCACCAATCCGAAAGTCTATGCGATCGGCGACGTGGCCGGAGGGCTGCAGTTCACGCATGTGGCCGGCTATCACGCAGGCGTCGTCATTCGATCCGCCTTGTTTGGTCTGCCCGCAAAGGCATCGAACCGGCACATTCCCTGGGCGACCTACACCGACCCAGAACTGGCACAGGTGGGTCTGACAGAAGCTCAGGCGCGCAAGGCGCACGGCGCGGCGCTGGAGGTGGTGCGATTTGACTATGCGGGCAATGACAGGGCCATTGCAGAGCGAAAGACCGACGGTCTGATCAAGGTCATGGTCGTGCGTGGCAAGCCCGTCGGCGCCTCGATTGCCGGCGCACAGGCTGGTGAGCTGATCAGCACATGGGCCCTGGCCATTGCCAACGGTTTGAAAATGAAGCAGATCGCCGCTATGGTCGCCCCCTATCCGACCCTCGGCGAGATCAATAAACGCGTGGCAGGGGCATACTTTTCGCCGCGCCTTTTCGACAACCCGCGGGTCAAGTCCGTGGTACGGCTTGTGCAGCGCTGGCTGCCCTGAACAGCAAGGACATGATGCAAGGGCCGCAGTTTTTCAGAACCTTGTCAGGGCGTTTTCTGATCCTGACCGTAATTTTTGTCATGCTCGCAGAAATTCTGATCTTTGTACCGTCGATTGCACGGTACCGGGTCGAGTTCCTGATGGACCGGCTGGAAAAGGCGCAGATCGCCTCGCTCGCCCTGCTGGCCAACGATCAGATTTCCGACGAGTTGCAGGAAGAGCTGTTGATGAATGCCGGTGTGTTCAATGTCGTGCTGCGGCGCGACGAAGCACGCCAACTCGTGCTGTCCTCGCCCATCCCGACACCGGTGGTAAAGACCTTTGATCTACGTGACCCGCCTGCCCTGACCCTGATCAGAGATGCGCTGAAACGCCTGGCCAATCCCGAACCCGAGATGATCCGCGTGATCGGCGAACCGCCCCAGATGGGCGGACTGCTGATCGAGGTGACGTTGCAGACCACGGAACTTCGCGACCGGATGGTCGACTATGGGTTGCGCATTCTGCTTTTGTCCGCGGTGATCTCGATCGTGACGGCGGCCATGCTGTTTCTCGCGGTCCGCAGTTTTCTGGTCAAGCCGATCCGGCGGGTCGTGGGCGTGATGGCAGGCTATGCCGAAGCGCCGGAGGATGCCCGCCGGGTGATCCGGCCTGCCTCCGGCACGAAGGAACTGCGCGACGCGGAAGAGGCACTGCAATCTTTGCAGACCCAGTTGACCTCGGCGCTGCGGCAACGCGAACGGCTGGCGCAGCTGGGCGGCGCCGTGGCCAAGGTCAGCCACGATCTGCGCAACATCCTGACCTCCGCACAACTCTTCACCGACCGCATCGAGGCCAGCGAGGATCCCCTGGTCAAGCGCATGGCGCCCAAGCTGGTGGGCTCGATCACCCGGGCGGTTCATCTGTGCGAGTCCACGCTGGCCTACGGCAAGGCCGACGAACAGGCCCCCACGCTTGGCCTGTTCCCGCTGACCGATATTGTCCATGACGTCATTGACAGCGAGTCGCTGGCGGCCGGTGACGCGGATCTGCGGTTTGTCGACGAGGTGCCGCCCGGCATGATGATACGCGCCGATGCCGAACAGATCTATCGTGTCCTCAGCAATCTGGTGCGCAACGCACGCACGGCTATTATGGGCAGCAGCGCCGTGGGCGAGATCACGATTAGTGCACGGGAAACCGACACTGACTGGATCATTGAGGTCACAGATACCGGGCCCGGTCTGCCGCCAAAGGCACGCGATCACCTGTTCCAGCCCTTTCAGGGCGGCGCCACCAAGGGTGGGGCCGGGCTGGGGCTGTCGATCGCGGCAGAGCTGATCCGCGGTCACGGCGGCACATTGCACCTTGAACGCACGGGTGAGACGGGAACGGTCTTTTGCATCACCCTGCCCCGCGGCGGACTTCAGGACATATGAGCCGCGCGGACGACGCGTGTCCGGCAAACGTGTTTCGCCCCTTGCATTGCCGGGCCTGCGCCGCTATCTGCATGGCCTCACGGACCGATAGCTCAGCTGGATAGAGTACCTGACTACGAATCAGGGGGTCGGGGGTTCGAATCCTCCTCGGTCCGCCACTACACTCTCACAAGATACTGATAAAAATTAATTATTTGGTATCCTGCGATTTTTTCCCACCAATTCCCCCATCAGAGCGGTTCTGGAGTTCCAGGGAATCGCACATCGGGCGCTCTGCGGTGACATGTGTGTGGCGTGTGGGTGTCAGGATGAACATTGACCCGCGTCACCGGAGTTTGGGCCTTGGGTGTCAATTTGCAGCCCGCGTAGCTTCAGCTATCCTCGCCAGATGGGTTGGATTTCAACGATCTTCGTACACAAAGCACTGGATGCTGCAGTCGCTCTTGAAAGCGTCGATCCAGATGTGCGCATGGCACTTTTCGCAAGCTTTGGCCTGGACCCTTCAGCGCCGGCTGATCCCGGTGCAATGATCTCGGATAGCGACTTCTTTGGATTGCTGGAACGCATCGCGGACCTCGATGATCGCGGCCGATCCGTGCCAATACTCGTGGGCGCGTCAATGCGGTGCAACGACTACGGGGCTTTTGGGCTCGCGTTCAAGTCTGCTCCTGATCTTCTCAGCTCCTATGCACGGGTTGAACGCTACGGGAAGGTCGTGACCTCGATCGCCAATTTCCGGGTTGAACGATCTGGACCTTCTGTCTTCATGGAGGTGATTCAAGGCAGGGATCGGCGTCCTGGCCTCACGATGACCAATGAACTGGCTTTGGCGGCTGCAATGTCGATCAGCCGGGAAGTCAGCCATGACGACTTTTCCCCGGTCGCAGTTCACTTTATGTCGGATCGTCCTGCCGATGACGGCGCCTATCAAGAACACTTCCGCTGCCCTGTTCACTTTGGTGCGGATCGCGATGCCCTCGAAGTGAAGACAACGGTCGCGAGCCGCGCAAACCTTTTGTCTGACGACGGCATGTTCAGATTTTTCGAGACACATCTCGACACCCAGCTTGGCCACATCAACGACACGTCCGAGCTTGAGCGGCGCATCGTCGATCAGATCGGTGAGGCGCTCTGCGACGGTGTGCCCACGCTTGCCGAGGTGGCAGGGCGTTTGGGTATGAGCACCCGGACGTTGCAGCGCCGTCTGTCCGCAGATGGTCTGACCTACCAGGACCTTGTGCTGGACGCGCGGAAGACGCTGTCCGAACAGCTTCTGCGACGCACGGATTACGCCTTGGCAGAGATCGCCTATTTAACCGGATTCACAGATCAGAGCACGTTCACTCGGGCCTTCAAACGCTGGCACGGGGAAACACCGGCAACCTTTCGGCGCGGCGCATAGGCTCAAACTCATTACGTCGAATTGACTGGCGCTCGGGCGGTGGCGTCTTGGGCCCAAAGACTGGCGTACGATGCAAATACGGTCGCGCCCAGCAGCGGCTA
>JBCCHI010000013.1:0-50228 GCA_039028815.1 Pseudomonadota bacterium | reverse complement strand
CTCTGTCGCCGGAAACGGCGATGGCACGATCACTGATCACGCCGATGTCCGCCGCATGCTGGCGACCATGCGGGCCGAGACCTTTGCCGCCCGCGCAATTGCCACTGCCACGGCCGCGTCCATCGACCTTCAGAACGCGACCGGCGCAGAAAACTGGGCGGCGCGGGCCGCTTTTCTGACGCCGATCGCCAAGGCTTTCGGAACGGAATGCGGCATTTGCGTTGCCAATATGGGAATCCAGGTGCACGGCGGCATGGGGTTCATCGAGGAAACCGGGGCCGCGCAATTTCTGCGCGATGTGCGCGTGACCGCGATCTACGAAGGAACGAACGGCATTCAGTCCATGGATCTCGTTGGTCGAAAACTCGCGGACGGGGGCGAGGCCGCCGAGGCGTTGCTGGACGAGATCGAGGATCAGGCAGAGATTGCAAGGGCAACGTTGCCGGATCTGGCTGAACCCGTCTGGCAGGCCTGCGAGTCGCTTCGCGATGCGACAGGCTGGATGGTGTCGCAACAGGATCTGAACATGAGGTTTGCCGGGGCTGTCCCCTACTTGCGGTCCTTTGGCCGTGTTCTGGGCGCGCATTTTCATCTTCGCGCCGCTTTGGCCGAACCGCAGACCGGGCCGCGCTCGCGCCTTGCGCGATTTTATATCACACGTCTTCTGCCGGAAGTGGACGGTCTTCTGGCGCACGCAACAGCCGGGGCAGAGGCGCTCTATGACATGGATGTCGAGGATTTCGCGGCCTGATGGCGACAGAGGCCGAGACGCTGCACATTCCGTGGTGCGACCCCCCGTCAGAGGGACAGGCGACAGAGGTTGCGGACGGCGTTCTGTGGATGCGCTTGCCTTTGCCGATGGCGCTCGATCACGTCAATGTCTATGCGCTTGACGAGGGCACAGGCTGGACGATCGTCGATACGGGGCTCAGGACGCCTCGGTCGATTGAAATTTGGGACGCGTTGCTCAAGGGACCTCTGGGCGGCAAACCGATCCTGCGCGTGTTCGTCACGCATCACCATCCCGATCATGTGGGCATGGCAGGCTGGATGATGGAGCGGTTTGGCGCAGAGCTTTGCATGAGCCGCACCGCCTATCTTATGGCACGGATGCTGATCCTGGATGTCGAAGACACGCCAACGCCCCAGGCGCTGTCATTCTGGCGGCGCGCGGGCATGGACACAGACATCTTCGAGGCCCGCAAATTGCAACGACCGTTCAATTTCGCCGACGCGTGTGCGGCTTTGCCCCTGGGGTATACGCGTCTGCGGGATGGCGATGTGTTTCATGCAGGTGGTCGAACGTGGGATGTGCACGTGGGTGACGGCCATGCGCCGGAACATCTGACGCTTTGGGGTCGGGATGAACCGCTTGTGATTGCCGGGGACCAGATCATTTCGTCCATCAGTCCCAACATTGGTGTCTATCCCACCGAACCAGAGGCCGACCCCGTTCGCGACTGGCTGGAAAGCTGCGACCGGCTGGCAGGATTCGCCCGTGACGATCAACTTGTTCTGTCCGGGCACAAGCTGCCGTTTCGCGGATTGCCGTTCCGAATGCAGCAGCTGACCGAGAACCATCGCAATGCGCTGGAGCGTCTGGAGGCACATCTGAGCGTCCCACGCAGAGCGGCAGAGTGTTTTGCGCCTCTTTTCAAACGCCGAATTGATTCGGGAACATACGGACTGGCACTTGTCGAGGCGGTCGCACATCTCAATCATCTCTATCAGGCAGGCCGCATTTGTCGCATGATGGGTGATGACGATGCTTGGCTGTGGCAACGCAAAGGACAATGACGGCTATGGACGACAAGATAGAGACATCAGCCGAAATCGCGGAAAGTGCAGCAATGCCCCGGTGCCACGAAGTACATGCCGACCCGTGCAGACCTCCGACAGACGTCCCCGATGCCCTTGCGCAAGAACCGGTCACACCCAAGAGCCCTGCCCAATGGGCCTACGAGCGCCTGATCCTGTATCTTCAGAACTTCGAAAAGACGCTCGACAACCAGCACGAGCTTGCCATGGGCTTCACCGGCAGCGATGTCGGCGTTCTGCGGATTGAAGGTATGGGATTTTTTGACCCTGATATCATCACCTTCTACGGCAGCGATATGTCCGGTGCGAAAACGCAACTGGTGCAGCATGTCAGCCAGTTGAGCGTCATGTTGCGCGCGGTGCCCAAGCGTGTCGAAGAATCCGAACCGCTGCGCATCGGGTTTCAACTTGCCCAGACTCTCGAAAAGACTTGATGCAAAGGGACTTAAGCCTACGTGACTTAGGGCTGAACTTCGGTTAAGCAGGCCGAAACGCAAGAAGTGAAACGGAACATGAGGTACGGGATCATGGCCGAAGACCACGAGCACGGTGAAATGGACATCGACGTTCAGGAAAAGACGTTCGACGGCTTTATCAAGATCACGACCTATTCCGTGATCGGTATTTTCATCTTTCTGGTTCTGCTTGCTCTGATCAACGCGTGATCGCCTGAACCCAAGCGATCAACCTGTGAGATACAAAACAAGATAGAGCGCAGCCGCGCCGCTCAGAATCGCATAGATGACGCTTTTTGTACGCCAGCCCACAAGAATGGTGACCACGGTCGCGATCAGGCGAGCAGGATCTGGCACGCCACCGGTCGCCTGGGGCCACACGACCAAAGGGGTCACAAGACCGGGCAGAATGGCAACTGCCGTGTATCGCAGATGACGCAGCAGCCAGGGTGGCAAAGGCCGGTCGCCGACGATGCCGATAAAGACAAAGCGCAGCAGATAACTACCCAGGCCCAGCAGAAGAATCACGAACCATACAGTCGCCGTATCCATCAGGAGTGTTCCGCCAGCGTTGTGCGACGTTCGACTTCTGCGCCGGTGACCATACCTAGAAGACCCGCGACCAGCAGCCCGAGGTTGTAGGGCAGGACCGCAAAGCACAATGCCGCAACAATCGAAACCAGAGCGGCCGCGACATGGGCAGGTGTGCGCAACATCGGCATGATAATGGCGAGAAAACAAATAGGCAGCGCGAAATCGAGTGCCATCCATTGCGGTATTGCATCGCCGATCAACGCGCCAATCAACGTGAAAACATACCAGAACGGGCATATCGGCAGGACAGTGCCCCAAAAATAGGCCAGCTTCAGCTTAAGAGACCAGTCCGGGTTTTGTTCGAACCGCAGGATCGAAAGACCATAGGATTGATCAACGATGAAATAGGCCGCGATGGCACGGTGCCAGAACGGAGCCGCCCCCAGATGCGGCGTGAGTGCGGCAGAGTACATCGCCATGCGCAGATTGATTGCCAGCGCCGAGGCCAGAACAATCACTGTTGGTGCATCCTCGACCATCAGTTGCACTGCCGCGAACTGTGCCGCCCCGGCAATGACAGCGACGGAAAAGCCAAGCGTTTCCAGAACATTCAGCCCGGACTCGGTTGCAACTACGCCAAACAGCATGGAAAATGGGGCAACCACGAGGAGAAAAGGGACCGCATCCCGCACCCCTTTGGAAAAGGTGGACTTCACGGTTTCGTCTGCCACGGTACGGCTCTTTTCTACTGTCGCCCGTTGGCGGCGTAGCGGGTTCGAGAAAGGTTTGCAATTGGCACTGCGCGACGACAGCAGCGAATACATCATCGCTCCCGATCCTGCCGCGTCACGCCTGACGCGGGTGATTGAAGGCGTCGGTCAGGACGGTGCCGCGACGCAGATCTCCGTGGTCGAGGAACGGCCACTGACCATCTTTCTCAATGGGCAGGAGATCGTCACGGCGATGACGATCGGGGACTATCCCGACTACCTCGCCTTGGGTTTTCTGCGCAACCAGGGCATGCTGCGCGACGATGACCGCGTGACCGGCGTAGACTTTGACGAAGATCTTCAAACTGTTGTCGTGCGCACCGAGAACGAAACGAGTTACGAAGACAAACTGCGCAGGAAAACCCGCACCAGCGGCTGCGCGGTGGGTACCGTGTTTGGTGATATGATGGAGGGCCTTGAGACAGTCACGCTTCCGCCGCTTACCTTGCGAACCTCTGATCTCTACGCGCTGTCTGCCAAAATCAACCGCACGCCCTCACTTTACCTGGAGGCGGGCGCAATTCATGGCACGGTGCTGTGCGAAGGCGGCAGACCTCTCGTCTATATGGAAGATGTCGGACGTCACAATGCCGTCGATAAAATCGCGGGCTGGATGTATTCGGAAGACGTGAAGGCATGCGACAAGACGCTTTACACGACCGGGCGGTTGACGTCCGAGATGGTGATCAAGACCGCCTTGATGGGTATCCCCGTTCTGGCCTCGCGGTCCGGTTTCACGGCCTGGGGGGTCGAGATCGCACGAGAGGTCGGACTGACACTGGTTGGACGCTTGCGCGGGCGGCGGTTTGTATGCCTCAGCGGGGAAGAGCGGCTTGTGCGCGACGTCGATCCAGATACCGTACCGGAAGAAACGCGCGCCTCCCGGCGCAAGGGCGCAGTCTCATGACACGCCCTCCCGGCGTGATCCTGGCGGGTGGACGGGCCACGCGGATGGGTGGCGGTGACAAGGGTTTGCTGCGGCTTGGACAGCGCCGGCTCATTGACCATGTGATTGATCGTGTGGCGCCTCAGGTGACGAGGATTGCGCTCAACGCCAACGGTGATGCGTCCCGGTTCGAGGACTTTGGTCTTCCCGTTCTGGCTGACTCGATCGGCGGATTTGCCGGGCCGCTGGCCGGGGTTCTGGCCGCGCTTGACTGGGCCTCTGAAGACGGCGCAGCGACGGTTGTGACCGTGGCCGCCGACACGCCATTCTTTCCCACTGATCTTGTCGTCCGGTTGCAGACAGAAGCCAGGGATATGGAACATCCGCTTGTTCTGGCGGCGACACCGGGGCGCAATGGCAGGCCGGGCCGACATCCGACGTTCGGATTGTGGCCGGTGGCGCTGCGCGATGATCTTCGCAGCGCTTTGGCCGCGGGTGTACGCAAGGTCGTGCACTGGACGGACCAACACGGTACCCGCACAGCCCTGTTTGATGGCGATGACGATCCATTCTTCAACGTGAACACGCCGGAAGACCTGGCGCGTGCCACGGAAAGGGCCGCGGTTCAGAGATGAAGATTTTCGGCATTTGCGGATGGAAAAACAATGGCAAGACCGGCCTTATGGAGCGGCTTGTCGCGGAAATCACCGGGCGCGGGCTGCGGGTCTCCACGATAAAGCATGCGCACCATCGGTTTGACGTGGATCAGCCCGGCAAAGACAGCTACCGGCACCGCGCTGCCGGAGCAATCGAAGTCTTGCTGACATCGGCCAACCGGTTTGTCCTGATGCACGAATTGCGGGATGAGCAAGAGCCCGATCTGAACGATTTGCTGGCGAAGATGAGTGCGGTGGATCTGGTGCTCATCGAGGGGTTCAAGACTGCCGCGCACCCCAAGATCGAGGCACATCGCACTGAAACGGGCAAAGCGCTGCTTGCTCTCGAAGATTCAAGCATTCTGGCTGTGGCAAGCAATGTGCAGCTGGATCTTGATCGCCCGGTGTTCGACCTCGATGATACCATCGGAATTGCGGACTTCATTCTTGGAGAAACCGGCCTTTGACGCCGTTTTCACGTTTTGCAGTGGTGGACTGGTCCGGTGGAAACGATACGGGACCAAGACCGCGCAAAGATGCAATATGGCTCTGTTCCGCAAGCAACGGACATTCCGAAGATCCTGTGTACATACGCAACCGCCGTCTTGCCGAGGATGCGCTTTGCCAACTGGTTGAGACCACGTTGCGCGACTCGGAAACGCTGATGATCGGCTTCGATTTCCCTTTCGGGTTTCCGAAGGGCTTTGCCCGGCACCTGACCGGTCTGGACGATCCCTTCGCCGTCTGGGCGTGGTTGACCGAGCGGATGAAGGACACGCCGCAATCCAACAACCGCTTCGACGTGGCGGCTGAAATCAATCGCAGATTTCCGGGGGTTGGACCGTTCTGGTTCAACGGGTTGCAGCGCGACATTCCCGATTTGCCGCGCAAGGACGTCAGAACCGGTCACGGAATGCCGGAACGGCGAGCGGCAGATCACAAAGCAAAGGGGGCGTTCGCGTGCTGGCAGATGGGCGGGGCGGGAGCCGTCGGTGGTCAGGTGCTGACCGGTCTTCCCGTGTTGCAGCGCCTGAGGGCCCGTTTCGGCCGGCGACTTGCCATCTGGCCGTTCGAGAGGATCAAAGCACCGATTGTGTGCGTCGAGATCTGGCCGGGTCTGATCAATCCGGCTGTGAAATGTGCAGAATATGCGGGCGGGATACGGGATGCCATGCAGGTTCGGCTGCTGGTGCGTGCATTGAGCCGCTTGCCGAAGAAACGCCTGCACGCCATGCTGGATATCGACGCACCAGAGGAAGGCTGGATACTGGGGCTTGGACATGAAGAGGAGCTTATGACAGCCACAAGGACGCTCAAGCCGCCACCGCTGAAGGATGACTGTTTTGCATTGCCTGCAGGCGTCGACTGGACACCGGTGGACGAGGCGCTTCAAAGGCTGCGCGAGCGTCTTCATCCCGTTGTGACGCGCGAGAACGTCCCGCTTTCTGATGCGGCGGGACGGATTTGTGCGTCTGATCTCTGCGCCAGGCGCGCCAATCCACCCGCTGCAAATTCTGCTGTGGACGGCTATGCAGTCGCCCACAGGAATACTGTGGACGGCACGCAAACCATGCCGTTGACACCCGGTCGCGCCGCGGCGGGTGCCCCGTTTGAAGACACCGTGCCCGAGGGCCATGCGCTTCGCATTCTGACAGGAGCTTCGGTGCCAAAGGGCGTCGATACCGTTGTATTGCAGGAGGATGTGACCAGCGATGATACGCAGATCGCCTTTCGGGGACCGCTCAAACCCAATGCCAACACGCGCAAGGCAGGCGAGGATGTCGCGACAGGTGATCTGGTTGTGCCGCAGGGCCGGCGTATCACGCCTGCAGATCTTGCCCTGTGCGCGGCGACCGGACACGCGCAGATCCCCGTTTTCAGACAACTCAAGGTCGGCGTTCTGTCGACCGGCGACGAATTGATAGAACCGGGTGAGCCCACGGGCGACAGCTGTATTTTTGACGCCAACCGTCCAATGCTTGCGGCCTTGCTGAAAACCTTTGGTTGCTGTGTTCGCGACATTGGTCGTGTGCCGGATGACCGGCAGGCATTGCAGGCGGCATTCGACACAGCGGCACGGGAGTGCGACGTTCTGGTGACGTCAGGTGGTGCGTCATCGGGCGACGAGGATCATGTATCGGCCTTGCTCAATGAAACCGGAACGATGCAAAACTGGCGGATCGCCATAAAGCCGGGGCGTCCTCTGGCTCTTGGCCTGTGGCAGGGGACGCCGGTTTTCGGGCTGCCCGGCAATCCCGTAGCGGCGCTTGTCTGCACATTGATCTTTGCGCGTCCCGCGCTTCGCGTGCTGTCCGGCGAAGGTTGGAGCGTGCCCGAAGGGGTGTCTGTTCCGGCCGCATTTGCCAAGCGGAAGAAAGCCGGGCGTCGCGAATATCTCAGGGCCAGATTGCGCAACGGACACGCAGAGGTGTTTGCTTCGGAAGGGTCCGGACGGATCAGCGGACTAAGCTGGGCCGAGGGTCTGGTTGAACTTCCCGACGGCGCCCTTGATATCAAACCGGGCGATCCGGTGCGCTACCTGTCCTTTACCGCGTTCTGACCCGAAGTCGCAGTGGCGCCGGCGGGCGTGTCGTATCCCTGTTTCTGAGCGTGATAGAGACGTGCGTACAGCCCGTTCGTTTCCAGCAAGTCTGCGTGACGACCCTGTTCGACAAGCGCGCCCGACTCGAGCACAAAAATGCGATCGGCATCAGCAACCGAACTCAACCTGTGGGCCACGACGATCGTGGTTCTGTTGCGTGTCAAACGGTTGATTGCCGCGCGAATCCGTTCTTCGGTCGCCTGATCCAGCGCAGAGGTCGCTTCGTCCAGCAGTACGATCGGCGCATCGCTCAGAAATGCCCGGGCAATCGCGATACGCTGTTTCTGCCCGCCAGAAAGTTGCGCGCCCTTTGGTCCGACCGGCGCGTCGCCTCGTTCTCTCATCAGAGGTGCAATTTCCGCGGCTTCCGCAGCAGCCCAGATGTCTTCTTCCGAGGCGTCCGGTCTGACATAGCGAATGTTGTCCCAGATCGACGCGTTGAATATGACGATGTCCTGCGCCACGACGGCAAAGGCCGCGCGCAGAACAGGAATTTGCACGTGGTCGATCGGTGTGGTGCCAAAACGGATCTGACCGCCCTGCACATCGTAAAGCCGGGACAGAAGCGCCAGGATCGTCGTTTTGCCGGAACCGGTGGATCCGACAATGGCGCTGACCTCTCCACCACGGAAGACCATGTCGAGATCCTGAAAAAGCGGTTTGTCCGGCGTGTACGAGAACGTGACGCCCTCAAGCGTGATATCCGCCTTTGCGTCAAAATGATCCAGCGCATCGGGATGTTCGGCGATGGACGGACGCTCGTGATAGAAACTCCGCACCCGGTCCAGCAACACAAGATTGGACTGCAACGCGCCGAAAAACTGCGCCAGCAAGCGCGCCGGATCGAACACCATGACCATGCCCAGCAGGAATGTGATGATCCCCGCGCCATCGATATCGAAATTCGGAGACAGCACCATGTACCCTCCGCCTCCGATCACCAGGACGTAGACAAAGGCCGAACTGAAGTCGATCGTGGGCAGCACAAAGGCCTGCGTGATCTGGACGCGATTCATCAGGCGCTGAATCGCTGACGTGCCCTTGTTCAGTCGATCCTGTTCTACCTTTTCCTGGCTTGCGATCTTGACGGTTCGCATTCCATGCACGGTTTCCTCGATCCCGTTCATGTAGTCTGCCAGCGCGTGCTCTGCCTCGCCCTGGGCTTTTTTCACGCGGTCGGAAACGAGGTTCATCACAACGATAATGAAGGGGAGTACAATGACTGCCGTCCCGAACAGTATCGGATTCTTCCAGATCAGGTACCCCGACACCACCACAACGGTCACGGCATCGCGCAGCGCGCCCGCCACGCCCAGACCCACAAACACACCGATCGCCTGGGTTTGGGTGACCAGCCTTTGCAGGATCTCGCCGGACCGCGTGCGTTCGAAATACGCCAGATCGAGATCCATCATGTGCTGGATAAGGTCACGGCGCATCTCGAAAACGGCCTGGTTTGAAACCTTCACGGTGATTGCAGGCGCAAGAAAGGACACAATTCCACGCACCGTAAACAAAACAAAGACCGTCACACACACGATCACCAGCTCACGCAGAGCACCGGAATCGAAAATGACCCGCAGCCCGCTTTCCGTCATCGCCAGGAACTGCTGATACACCAGTCCCTGCACAAGGATCAGTGCAAGCACCAGTGAGAGCATTCCGGCATGCTTGCGCAGATACCGACGCCAGAACCACAGCATGTTCTGGCGGTCCACCGACGTGAAAAGCGGTTCTCGTTTTCGGGGATGTGCGTCGCGCATTGTGGGCAAAGACACCTTGCTGTTTGCCTGGCGTATACTGCCTTTGGCGGCAAAGGTCAGCCCCGCCGCGTCACATTGCGGCTGGACGATGCCGCACCTGCATCATGCGTTCAAACGCCGAGATACATCTCGAATGGCGTCCGGTCATCGCGCAGCGTCTCTATCGGCAGCGTTTCCCCAATGCGACCGTTTTCAATGAAGGTGACGCGGTCGGCCATCTCTAGCACCGAATCGACGCGCTGTTCGACCAGAAGAACGGCCACGCCCTGTACGCGCATCTTCAAGATGACCGACTGGATTGTGTCGATGATCGAGGGCTGCAGGCCCTCTGTTGGCTCGTCAAGAAGCAGGACCTTGGGCCGCAGACACAACGCACGCGCCGTTGCAAGCATCTGTTGCTCGCCGCCTGAAAGGGTCTGCGCGGGTTGTGCGAGCCGTTCCCGAAGACGCGGGAAAAGCGCCAGAACCTCTTCACGCACGTCCGGTCCGTGATTCATTGCCTGCAATGCGACGGTCAGGTTTTGGGCAACGGTCAGCCCGGCAAACAATCGCCGTCCCTGAGGGACATAACCGATCCCGGCACGCGGAATAGCATGCGCGGGCAATGCCGACAGCGAGCTGCCATCGAGCGCGATATCGCCTGCACTGGGGCGAAGAAGCCCCATGATTGTTTGCAGCGTTGTTGTCTTTCCGGCGCCGTTGCGCCCCATCAGGCATACGATTTCACCGGGGGCCACGGACAGGGAGATATCTCTGAGTACGGTCACAGCGCCGTAACCGGCGTCCACACTGCGCAGTTCAAGCATCAGCCGGTCCCCAGATAAGCGGCCTGCACCGCCGCGTTCGCGCGTATGGCCTGAGGCGCGCCTTCGGCAAGAACTGTTCCGGCGGTCAGGACCGTCACCCGGTCGGCGGTCGCCATAACGACATCCATGTTGTGCTCGATCAGCAGAATGGTCATGTCCCCCGCCAGATCGCGCACCAGGCGATTGAAACCGCCGACCTCTCCTTCGGACAAACCCTGTGTCGGCTCATCGAGGATGAGAAGCCGTGGCGCCTGTGCCAATCCCATTGCAATCTCAAGCAGCCGCTGGTGCCCATAGCTCAGATTGCCGGCAATCTGGTCCGCTTCTCCACGCAGTCCGATGCGGGACAACGCAGAGGTCACAGCCTCGTCCACGACATCCGGCGCGTGGTGCACGCGCGCTGCCAGCGCAACGTTCTCCCTGACCGGCAGACGAGGAAAAATAGACGTGATCTGAAAGGTATAGGCCATCCCGCGCCGCATACGCCTGAAAGAGGGCAAATGTGTAATGTCACTGCCATCGAATGAAACGGTGCCGGCCGAAGGCGCAATGCGACCACAGATGAGGCCAACCAATGTCGTTTTCCCTGCGCCGTTTGGTCCAATGAGCGCGCGCACCTCCCCGGACGCGATGTCAAGATCGACCCCGGCCACGGCCTCAAGACCCCCAAAGCTCTTGCACAAGCGCCGTGTGCGCAGAAGGCTCATGGCAGACCGGACCAGAAACGACGCCTTACTTCTCCGGTCAGCCCTTGTGGAGCGAAAAGCGTCAGAAGGACCAGAACAACACCGGCGATCAGCATGTAGGCCGACGTGATCCCGGAACTGAGATCAATCAGATAGAACATGAAAAGCGCGCCGATGAACGGACCGATGACGGTGCCTGCCCCTCCAAGCAAAACCCATAAAAGCGGGAAGATCGAGTATTGAACCGACGCAAAGGTTGCTCCGGCGTAGCCAAAGAGAAGTGCGTAGGCAGCCCCCGCCGCGGCAGACAGTGTGCCGGACAGAACCATCGCAGTCAGCTTGTGAAGGCCGGTGTCGTATCCCAGCATGCGCACCCGTTCCTCGTTTTCGCGAATAGCGATCAGCGTTCGGCCCAATGGCAAACGAATGAGCGCAAGACACACGAGCAGACAGAATGAAAACAGTGCCCACGCAAACATGTAGCGGTTGGTTTCGTCGGTCAGGTCGATGCCTGCGATCACGCGCTGTGCCTGCTGAATGATGAACCCTTCGTCGCCACGCGTGTAGTCGCCGAAGTAGAGGATCGTCAGGAAACCGGCTTGTGCGAACATCAGCGTGACGATCATGAACGCGACCCCGGTGGTGCGCAGCGCCAGAAGGGCAAGGCCAGCCGACACGATGGCACCCGCGAAGACGCCCAGCACAAAGGCAGGCACCGCGCCGAGGCCGGCATGTTGCATGGGCAGGGCCAACCCGTACATGCCCGCCGCGAAAAACAGCGCATGGCCCAGGCTCAACAGCCCCGTGTAGCCGAACAGAATGTTGTAGCCGATGGCGTAGCTCGCCAACACCATGATCCTTGAAAGGTTGCCATGATGATAAGCAGGCAACAGAAAATTCAGTGCGAAGAGCACTGCGATCAAGCCCAGATGCAGTGCCAGGATCCGGCTCGTGTCAGTCATGCCGGGCGCTCACCGAACAAACCCTGAGGCCGGAAGACCAGCACAAGCCCGACGAGCAGCGTGGCAAAGATCTTGGCCAGTGTCGGTGAGAAGAAGACAGAGATGACCCCATCGCTCAGCCCGATGAAGACCGCTGCCAGTACTGTCCCCGGCAAACTGCCAAGGCCGCCGATAATCACCACGATGAAACTCAGCAACAGCGGGTCGCCCCCCATCAGGTAATGTGCCTGCTGGATCGGGACGATCAGAACCGCCGCCAGCGCGGCCAGACCGGCGCCCAGGCCAAAGACCATGGCATAGACACGCTCAACCGGAATGCCGAAGGCCTGTGCCATCTCGCGGTCAGCCTGCGTCGCACGCATCACAAGCCCCAGCCGAGTACGCGTCATCATCGCCCAGATACCGCACAGAAGCGCACCCGCCGCGCCGATCACTGCGATCTTGTACGTCGTTGTCGACAAACCCCAGGGATAATACACCTGCAGACCGCCCTCGCCCCAGTCCACCCAGGGCAGCGCCAGTCGCTGGTTAAAGGGCGCCTCCACAGCGCGGGCGTCAGGGCCGTAGGTCATCAGTGTGACCTGCTGGATGATATAGAGCAGCCCGATCGTAGCCACTATGGTACGTTCAGGATCGTAGTTGATGCGTTTCAGAATGGTCAGGTCGGCCACGGCGGCGATGCTACCCACGATAAGGGGTGCGACGATCAGCGCCACCACAAAACCAACGGCGGGATGCCCCGGAAAGACCTGCACAAGAACCCAGGCCAGAACCGCGCCCAGCATGAAGAATTCGCCATGCGCGATGTTAACGACGCGCATAACGCCGAACACAAGTGACAGCCCGGCCGCCGTCAGGGACAGCACGGCAGCCGTCACCGCGCCTTCAAGGACAGCGAGAAGCAGGTGGGGCCCGAACTCCATTCGTCAGACAGAGCGCTAGAACGGCTGCGTGGTATAGTCCACTTCGTCCGGGTAAAGCCCATCCTCGATAGACGTGGTGTGGAGTTTAACCATACGTCCGTCTTCCACGCGGCTGATATACTGGTGGCCAAACACCTGATGCGTTTTGCCATTGAAGACCTTGTTGCCCTGTGGGTGGGCCAGGCTTTCCGGCATATCTGTCATGGCTTCCACCGCCTCGATCAGTTTTGCGCGGTCTTGCGGCCCCTGATAGCCGGCTGATTCCATTCCGTCCTTGATGATGTGCAGCGTCTCCCAGCAACCGAACATGTGGGCATATGTCGACACGTCCTTGGCGTCCGACATGGAGGCGCCATTCGCGTCGACACCGACCGCCTCGCGGTAGAACTTGTCGTGCTCGGATTGATCCGGCTGAGCGTATCGCGGCATGCCTTCCCAGAAATATGTGCCCTCCAGAAAGTCCAGTCCCGGCGAACGCAGATCCACCGCCTCCAGACTGTCGATAAACCCGAAGATTTCGGGGCGCGACGGGCCGAAGAACTCGCCCAGCTCCTTAACGAAGGTCAGCACTGCCGGGCCGACCATCACATGATAGACCAGTTCAGTCTCGCGAGGGATCTGTGGGAAATACCTTGTAAATGATGTCTCAGAGGGCGGGATTGCGATCTGTGCCAGAACCTCGCCGCCTTGCGCCGTGATTGCTTCGGTAAAGAAGTCGCGATGATTGTGACCGAAGGCAAAGTCAGGAAAGATCATTGTGATCTTCTTGGCAAGGTTATCCGCGACAAAGGGGGCCATCGCGATCACTTGGCTTTTGACATCCGTGATGCCGGGTTGAAGCGTGTACCGATTGAGCATCCCAGAAGCCACGTGATGCCCCTCCGAGACCACAAAATAAGGCATCTTCAACTCACCCGCACGGGGTGCGGATCCGATCACGACGTGACTGAACAGCGTGCCGAACGCGACGTCGCAACCGTGCCGGTTGGCGAATTTTTCAAGCACCTCGGCGCCTCGTTTCGGATCCGTGCCATCATCTTCGGCGATAACTTCAACCTGACGTCCGTTGATGCCACCGGCCTCGTTGATCAGCTTGACTGCCGCTTCCGTGGTGCGCCCGTACCACCGCCCGTACGCTGAACCGATCCCGGTGCTGTGCACCTGAAAGCCCAGCTTGATCGGCTCTGAAGTCTGGGCCTGGGCGTAACGCGCCCACAGCGGAAGCGTGGACGCTCCGGCAAGGCCTTGCAATGCGGTACGGCGGGTCAGTTGGGCTTTTGGCATTGTGATCACTCCCTGGAAGTGGCTGTGCCTTGATTCGAGTTATCGGCTTTCAATCTAGCATGAAACGATTACAGGCCTCGCGGCGTCGCAAGCAACCAAAGACCCAGAAAAGTGTAGGCGACCATGAACAGGGCAATGGGCAGTTGCCCGAGCACGGCGCGGCCGTGACTGTCTGTTGACCGAAGCGCTGTTGCATGTGCCATGAGTATCGCGATCACATGTCCCAGAACGACTGCACCCGCTTGGGTCAGCCAGATCACTCGTACGCTGTCCTGGTGGTTGAAGAAACCGGTGGTCACGCGTGTCTCCTGCATACCAAGCCAGTGCAAGCCGTGATCCAGCGGATCATCGAGCATTTTCAGAAAATACTGACCGTCGACCAGAAACGCGGTCAGGTAGTGGGCGATATGATAGCCCAGCGCGATGGGTAAAAGCGTCGGCGCGTAGATACAAAAGAGCGAGGTCACATGTCTCGGGTCACCGGCGAGCCGCGCCCCGGCCCAGAGCCCGGAGGCGAAGACGCCCAGAAGTGCCAGGTTGGCAACCAGCAAGCCGGTCAGGCTCTGCCATTGCGCAGCAGAGCGCCCGGTAAATTCAAGTGGATTGAGTCCAATGACGCCAATCCACCAAAAGGTTTCGTTCAGCCCGTCGAAACTGCCTGTGCCAAGCAGCAACACCATGAGAACCGCAAGCGAAGGAGCCGGCGTCGCGCCCTTCACGGAGCGCCACCCCCACACACCGATTGCCTGTCTTTGCCGCAGTCGGGCAAATGGCGCGATCAGCCCGTAGGTCCGCATGATCACCGTGATCGGATCAGCCCTGGCAATCCAGATTTGTCCGAACACAAGACAGCCTGCAAGGACGACAACTGCATATATCGAAGTGGCCCAGGCAAGACGCGTTGGATCCGCAGGTGCAATGTCGGCAAGCAGAAAGCCTGCGAAGGCCAGAAACCCCAGGACCGCCGGCCAATACCCCCAGGACCCGGGGTAGCGAATGACGCGGCGATACCGCATGCCGATCAGCCCGAAAAGGCCAAGCCAGGGGTTCAGCCAGCGCCATATGTCGCCCACGAGGCCCTGCAAGGTCACCAGAATGACCCACCAAAGGGTCCAGACTGTCAATGACAGCGGATTGCCCAGCGGATCACGCGTCCCGCTGAACCCTTGCCAGACAAGACAAACAAACAAACCGGCGGACAGCCCTCGTGTCAGGTGGCGCAAGCGTGATGGTTTGCCGGGCCAGAGTCGCACCGGTGTGAACAGCGCGTGCGCGGCGCGGGACGGCAGGAGCGCAAGCAGAATTGGTGTCAGCGCTACGACGGCCACTCCGGCGGCGATATAGATATCGGTCGGCAGAAGCAGAACAAAGCCGCCTTCTGCGGCATGGGCCTGCGCAAAATCCGGAATAATGAAAAGCCCTGCGCCCGCAGCCCGCAAGCCACGGAAATCAGAGCACCCCCGACAGACAGTTTCAGACAGGATCGCGGATCAGGCTCTGACACATGCAATGCACGCCCCCGCCTCCCTGTGTGATCATCGAAAGATCGGGATCATAGATCGTAAAGCCCAATGCGCGCAGCTTGTCCTTCAGGGTCACAGACCCTTCGGGCAAGAGAACCCTGTCATCCCCGAGCGCCACCACGTTGCAGCCAAGCGCGATGGTTTCCTGAAACGGAACCTCGACAATCTCGATCCCCTTGGCCCTGAGCCAGGCAACAACTTCAGGATCGGTACAGTCTGTGCAAACCGCTGCAAGCTTTGGCGCCAGCATCACGACCATCAGGTCGATATGGACATAGAACGGGTCGATATCGGCCAGGCGCACTTCCCAGCCTTCCGCTTCCATCCAGCCGGCAACCTGCCGCGCGCCCTGTTCCTGTGTACGGCCTTCGTCGCCTTCCCAGCCGATCAGAACACAGCCCGGTTCGATCACATTGAAGTCGCCGCCTTCGAATGTACCTGCGGTCACGAAGTCGTAGATCGGAATGCCCAGGCGGTGATAGGTCTCGATCGCACGGAAATTCTCGCCGCGGCGCCACCACTGGGCCATGTGCGTAATAATCGCGCCGAAGGGGGTCATGACCGAGCTGTCGCGCGCATAAACCTGATAGGGCAAGTGTGGGTCCGGCGTGTGGGTTGTGACCTCGACGCCGGCACTTTCATAGGCGCTGACCATCTCGGCATGCTGTTGACGCGCCGTTTCAGCGCTGAACGGAACTCCGCGGCGCAGGGTTTTCTTCGACACCGAACTGGTTTGCAGCCAACGATAGTTTTCGATCGGTCCCAGCAGAACAGAACGCAGCCGGCCGTAGTCGGAATTTGCGCCCCAGGCGTTGAGCGTCGGTGTGCCGCCGCCGTCTTTTCGCGCGCCGAAACGAAAGCGATCCTCGGGTTGATCTTTCATGACGAACCTCCACTCGCAACGTCCTGCGTTTCAAGGCGTATTGTCAAGCACCGCCTCGCCGACAGGGATCACGGGTAGGCATATGGAAGGTCGAGAAGCTCATCGAGCTGACGTGCCATCCAGCCGCGCGGGATAAAGTGCCCGCGCTCATGGATATCAAGCGTGACCCGACCACGCACGCAAGCCGGCCACACACTGCGCGTGAACTGATCATGCTCGGTGATCCGCCAGTCTTTTGCTGGAGACGGTTCGTCACAACCAAGCATGTCACGCCAAAGCTTTACCGCGTGCTCCGTGCCGCCATCGGGCCCATAGGGAAAGTCAAGTACGGTGTCCTTCAACCCGTAGACCTGTCTGACTTCTCCCGGTGCGGTCGAACATTGCTCGTCCTGTGCAAGCGCGCCCGAAATGCCCAGAAGCGCGGCGACGTCAGCGCCGTCTTCACAGACAAAGCGCCAGGCCATGTTGTTGCCCCAACTGTAGCCCGAGACATAGATCCTGTCCTGATCCACCGGATATCGTTCCATCACGTCGTTGAGTACGGCGCGCGCGAACGAAACATCGGGGGAGCCAGAGCGCCAGAAATCCCATGTCTTGCGCGCCCCGTTGGGTGCGACCAGAAGAACACCACGACGTCTTGTGGCTCCGGCGATACGGCCGTGTTTGACGATCAGTGTACCCTGCCGTTGCCAGCCATGGAAATGCATCAGGACCGGCATGGGTGTCACGCCATCCCACCCTTCGGGTTCCAGAACATGGTAGGACCGCAGCCCTATCGAACAGGGTGTTTGTTCATGACACGCCGTCTTTTCCTCGGCAGCAAGCCGGGTTTCACTGAAAAGGCACAACACGGTTGCGGCAAGCCCGCACATCAGAACGGATTTCATGCTCGGGAAGCTAACGAAAACTGTCCCCTTGTCACGTCACGCTTGTGTCACTCAGGGCGAAAAGCCGACACGTTTTTGGCGGCCAGACGATTGAAGAAGCCCAGAACCTCCTGTTCGGTGGCACGTTCGATCGCACCATTGCGCACCTCGTCACGGCTCCAGACCCAGCTTTGGGCCGGATCGTCCTTCATTGCCCAATCGGGAAACAGCCGGGTCGTGATCGTCCTGTTCATCAGCATTCGTGGTTCAACATGCCTGTCGTCGCCGCGGATTCTTTCATAGCAAGTTTCGACAACGCGCCGTGGCCCCTCAAGCAACTGCAAATACAGATCGCCCCGGACAATCAACGCACCCGTCACGTCGTCCCGGGTGTTGCACCGCCGCGCATCCAGAAGGATGCCCGCAAGCACGGCATCATCAAATCCGAAGGGTCGTGAGGCATAGATGAGCTGGATCAGGCGCATGGGTCAAAAAACCTTTCCGGACCAGCCTAGCGCAGCGAAACCCGTCAATCCAAGAAAATGTCCCAGGCGCTTTGTCAGCGTGACAGTCCGGCATACAGCGTCGGGACATCAAGCGGCGCGAACCCATAGTGCCGCATCCAGCGAATATCGCTTTCGAAAAACGCACGCAAATCCGGGATGCCGTACTTCAGCATCGCCAGCCTGTCGATGCCGAGACCAAACGCGAAGCCCTGCCATTCATCAGGATCAATTCCACCGGCCTGCAAAACCTTGGGATGCACCATCCCGGATCCGCCCGCTTCCAGCCAGTCATCGCCTTCGCCCAGCTTCAGCGTCCCGCCGTCCCAGGAGCAACGAAAATCAATCTCAGCCGATGGTTCGGTAAACGGGAAGTGCGAGGCGCGAAAACGCACCTCAATCCGGTCGACCTCGAAAAAGGCCGCGGCAAACTCCTCGAGGCACCATTTCAGATTGGCCATCGAGATGTCGCGATCAATCGCAAGCCCTTCGATCTGGTGGAACATCGGTGTATGCGTCTGATCGTAATCGGCGCGAAAAACGCGGCCAGGCGCGATCACGCGAAGCGGTGCGCCCTGATCCTGCATGGTGCGGATTTGGACCGGGGACGTATGGGTGCGCAGGACATGCGGAGGACGATCATCATCGGCGGCCCGATGTGTATAGAACGTGTCCATCTCGGCCCGTGCAGGATGATGCGACGGAATGTTCAGGGCGTCGAAATTGTACCAGTCGCTTTCGATCTGCGGGCCTTCGGCCACTGCAAATCCCATATCCGCAAATATGGCCGTGACCTCTTCCGTGACCTGGCTGACCGGATGAATCGTACCCTGCCGCCTCGGACGTGCGGGTAACGTCACGTCCAGCCATTCCTCGCGCAAGCGGGCGTCAAGCTCGGCATCGGCAAGCGCAGCTTTCTTTGCAGCGAGCGCGGCATTGATTTCGTCCTTGAGCGCGTTGAGGCCGGGGCCCATGACCTGGCGCTCTTCCGGGGTCATCTTGCCCAGCTCACGCATCTGCAGTGCAATTTCGCCCTTCTTGCCCAGGGCTTGAACGCGCAACGCCTCAAGCGTCGCTTCATCCGCCGCGTCCGCGATGGCAGTCAGGTACTTGTTTCGCAGATCGTCCATGTCATCCGCCTCGGCCTCTGTCCCGGCGGGTTAGCGCGCAATCCGCCCCGGTGCAAGCACACCGGTGCTTTGACAGAAAAGTATGGTGTGCTTTGCTGTCCGGCACCTTGCGACGGAGACGTATGATGACAAAGAAGGTTGTGCTTGTCGGCTGGCATCCCGATGCCGTCGATTTTGACAAATGGCCGGGTCTGACGCCTGAGAAACTCCTGAACGCACTCGAAAGCGATCGTGACCGGTTGCGCGATGACGGCTTCGAGGTTGATCTTTGTCTGTTGCGTTCCACTCAAAGCGCCCTCGACGATGTCAGAACAGCCCTGATGGACGGTGCTTGCGATATTGTATTGATCGGTGCGGGTGTACGGCGTGACGAAGATCATGCACTGACCTTTGAGGCCCTGATCAACACGGTTCGGGATCTTGCGCCCCAGGCACGGTTTGCATTCAACACCAACCCGAATGACACACGCGATGCCGTTCTGCGGTGGGCGTGATCACTTCAGGGTGCGCACCAGGTCCGCCGTGATGCTGCGGTAGGACGGCGCCAGATGGACATGGTGGCCCTGCATCAGCCGGTACAGATCCGGAAGACGATGAAACGGCACGCGCGGCAGGCTGTGATGCTCGACATGGTAAGGCATGTTCCAGGCCAGAAACCGCACCGCACGGTTGGTCAGGGTCGTGCGGGTGTTTTCGAACATGTTGGCCACAAAAGCACAGCGCCCGTGCTCTGCCAGCAGGTAGAGGCGCAGAAAGGGCTGCCCGATCACCAGGGGTAAAATCCAGATCCAGAAAAGAACCGGCGAGAAAACGAGGCTTGCAAACGCAACCGCGTAGACGCCCAGCATGATCCGCGCTTCCGTGCGCACGCGTCCTCTGGCGGCACCGGGCACGTAGTCATCTGCGGACTTCTCGCCAAAAGCATTTCTAAGGATCTGGCGCGCATTGCCAGACCAGTAGCGCAGGCCGGACACGTAAAGAACGTAGGCGGGCCAGGTTTCAGGTTTGGCACCTTCGATCAGCTCGGGGTCCTTGCCGGGTACATTGGTGTACTTGTGATGCGCCAGATGAAAATGACGAAACCACTCGAACGGTAGAAAAATCAGCAAACCTGCAAGACGACCAACCCACTCGTTGATCCAGGGCGTGGCAAAGGGCGTTCGATGCGTGGCTTCGTGTTCCAGCGTGAACAGGAAGCTCAGCACAATTCCCTGGACAATCAGGACCAGAGGCCAGAATGGCAGGCCAAGTCCAATCCAGACCCCGCCCGCCAGGATCAGCAGAACATGCATGGCCAGATGACGCAGACCCGGGCCATTCGACAGTCGCGAAAGGTCCGCCAGCGTGCCGCGCGGCAATCCACGTATGAAATCACGATGAGTCACCGACCGACTATGCCTGATCCAGCGAGACAAAGCCATCCGCGACGAACCCCCGGCGCGGCGGCCGGAGGTGTGACATAACCGATTGCAGAGGTTGGACCTATTGGGCCAGTGCGGACTTCGCCTGATCCACAATGGCGCCGAAAGCGGCCGGTTCGTGAACGGCAAGATCCGCGAGAACCTTGCGGTCGACCTCCACTCCGGCCAGCGACAATCCATTGATGAAACGCGAATATGTCAGGCCCTCATCATGGGCACGGACAGCCGCGTTGATCCGCTGAATCCACAGGGCGCGGAAATTCCGCTTGCGGTTCTTGCGGTCACGCGTGGCGTATTGATTGGCCTTGTCGACCGCCTGCTTTGCAACCTTGAACGTGTTCTTGCGTCGGCCGTAATAGCCCTTGGCTGCCTTTACGACTTTCTTGTGACGCGCATGCGCGACGGTTCCGCCTTTGACTCGAGACATTGATCAAACTCCTCAGCGCGAATAGGGCATCATCGGCTTGATGATCTGCTCATCAGCCTTGCTCAGCGTCGTGGTGCCACGCGCGTTGCGGATGAATTTGTTGGTGCGTTTGATCATGCCATGGCGCTTGCCCGCTTGCGCGGTCTTCACCTTGCCAGTGGCGGTGACCTTGAACCGCTTTTTGCAGCTCGACTTGGTCTTCATTTTGGGCATTTCCGGCTCCTTTCCATTGGATCGGTCGATCGCGCAACTCGGCATGCCACACTGGCCGGCCACGCTTGGAGACGCCGCTATACGCCCCGATGTTCCACGATGCAAGAGAGTTTACGAGATGCCGTGACCCCGATCAGGTCAGGTATTCGGCGACCACGCGTACGAAGACATCAGGTATCTCACGTAAGGTGTATCCGCCGGGCCTTTGCGTGACGGCCCACAATACCATCAGGCCCGCGGTCACAATGGTAAACGCAGCCACTCGCGGGGCGCGTCCTTCTGACAAAGCCGACAAGACCGCCGGAATGGAGAACACCCCGAGCAGGATCCCGATCGCCATGAAAAGATCCGGGTTCATACGCCATCTCTGACACGTCACGTTGACGTATCATCCGGTGTTTGTCTGATTGCGCCAAGTGTTTTCGGCATGCGCCGTGACATTCTGCGCGACACGTCGCATCGAGGCCTCAGCCGGGATCCGTGGAATAAATCAGAGCTTCTTCGGCGCGCGCAACACGCAGAATGTTCGTGGTGCCCGGTTCGTTGAAGGGCAGGCCCGCCGTGACGACAACCTGATCCTTGGGCCCGGCATACCCCTGTTCCCGCGCGGCGCGCACCGCATTCAGAACGGCCTGCTTGAACCGCGAAAGCTCGGGCGTCATGACACAGTTCACCCCCCAGCTCAGCGCCAGACGACGTGCTGTGCCACGCATGTTTGTCATACCGAGAATGGGCACGCGCGGGCGCTCCCGCGCCACCAGAAGCGCGGTCGTCCCGGATTGGGTAAAACAGCAGATCGCCTTGATATCCGTGGTCTCTGCAATCTCACGCGCCGCGGCGACAATCCCATCCGCCACGCTGGTGCGTTTAGCTCTGCGCGACTCTTCGAGAATTTCGGTATATGTGGGATCGTCCTCAACCTCGCGCGCAACATCATCCATCGTGCGCACGGCCTCAATCGGATAGTCTCCCGCCGCCGATTCCGCCGACAGCATGATCGCGTCGGCGCCCTCATAGATCGCCGTGGCAACATCGCTGACCTCGGCACGCGTGGGCATCGGGCTGGTGATCATCGACTCAAGCATCTGTGTGGCGACAATGACCGGCTTCGCCGCAGCCCGGCATTTGCGCACCATCCGCTTCTGAAGCGGCGGCACGTTCTGAACCGGCAGTTCGACCCCCAGATCGCCCCGTGCGACCATGACGCCGTCACACCGTTCAAGAATCTCGTCAAAATCTGACACCGCAGCCGGCTTTTCGACCTTCACCATTATCGCGGACCGGTTGCCCACAAGAGCACGTGCCTCGTCTACATCACCGGGCCTTTGGACAAAGCTCAGGGCAAGCCACTCAACGCCAAGCTGGCAGCCGAATTCCAGATCGCGGCGATCTTTCTCGGTCAATGCAGCCAGCGGCAGCACGACGTCAGGAACATTGACGCCTTTCCTGTCGGAAATCGTCCCGCCGGTAATCACCTCGGTCTGCGCGAAATCCGGTCCGCATTCAGTGACCCGCAGACGTATCTTTCCATCATTGACCAGAAGCGTCGCGTCTGCCTCAAGAGCTGCGAATATCTCGGGATGCGGCAGACAAACCCGTTTTGCATCGCCCGGCGTTTCATCCAGATCCATTCGAAATATCGCGCCTTCCTCCAGCTCCTCCGATTCGTTGGCAAACACGCCCACGCGCAGTTTTGGACCCTGAAGATCTGCCAGAATTGCAATCGGTGAGTTCAGATCCTGCTCAACCTGCCGGATTATTGCGTGCTTTTCCCGGATCGACTCGTGCGTGCCGTGGCTCATGTTCAGGCGAAAAACGTCCGCGCCTGCTTCGTGCAGCGTTCGAATCGTCTCGTAGTCTGACGAAGAGGGGCCCAGTGTGGCTACAATCTTGACGTTGCGATGGCGTCTCATGGCGTCTCCGGTGGTTCCGATGTGCCGCCCCGATGCCCGGCGCGCCTGACTGCTTAATACCGGTTTCCATTTTTCTGGCAACTGTCCTAGAGGACGCAAAACAGAATGTCGGACCATGAGCTATCATCCCTACGTCATTGATGGAGAAGACCGGCCTTCGCGGTGGCTTGTGACCTGCGATCACGCGACCAATGCCGTTCCTCACTTCGTGTCTGGCGGCAGCCTTGGAATTGCCGATCCGGATATGGCGCGCCACATTGCGTTTGATCCCGGCGCGGCGGGCGTGGCATGGCAACTCGCGCGGGAACTGAACTGCGCCTACATCGGGTCGAACTTTTCACGCCTCGTGATCGACCCAAACCGTGGCGAGGATGACCCGACGCTGATCATGCAACTCTACGACGGCACGGTCATTCCGGCGAATCGCCATCTCAGTGAAAACCAGATCCAGATGCGGCTGGATCAGTGCTATCGACCCTATCACGACAAGGTGGCAAGGCTCGCCGGTCGCCGCGACGACACGATCATGATTTCCGTGCATTCATTCACGCGCCAGTTTCGCGGGCGCGAGCCCCGGCCCTGGGATCTCGGCATACTCTTCGCAGATGACGAAAGGCTGTCACGCCCGCTGATCGAAAGGTTGAAGGCGGATGGCACGATCTGTGTCGGCGTCAACGAACCCTACACCGGCGCGCTGGACGGCGATGCTCTGGACCGTCATGCCGTATCCACAGGACGCCCGCACGCCTTGATTGAAGTATGCAATGACCTGATTGAGACCGAACACGAGCAGGTCAAATGGGCAAAACGCCTGGCTCCGGAAATAGAAGCTGCCGCTTCGCATGCGGGCCTCTGATCCGCACGAAACGCTTGCGAAACATGGCCCGACCCGTGCAATTGGAACTGAAGCGAGAGGTCTGGATGTGACGCATAGTGTAATCGAACAGTGTTTGGATGTGGACACAGGACACGATGTGCAGGCTTTGTACAGCGTGCACCGGGATTCATCCGCCAAACGCCTCCGGGCACCAGATCGCCGGGAACCCGCGCATGTTGACTGCGATGTTGCCAGCGCATCCCGGACCAGAGTGGATCACCGCCGGAGACCCTGTCTCAAAGACAGGCCGACAACAGACGTGGAGGTTACAAATGGATGATCAGACACAAACTGAACTGGAGGCCGCGGCCTTCCGCGCCCTGCGCAGGCATCTGATGGAAGATCGCCGGGACGTTCAGAACATTGACCTAATGAACCTCGCGGGGTTTTGCCGCAACTGTCTGTCACGATGGTACATGGAAGCCGCAGAAGCGCACGGTATCGCGATGACAAAAGATGAGGCGCGCGAAGCGTTCTACGGCATGCCAATGTCCGAATGGAAGGCGAAGTACCAGACAGACGTCAGCCCCGAAACAAGGGCGTCGTTTGAAAAGAGCTTTGCGCAGAACGTCAAAAAGTAGTGCAGAAACCTCTTGGGCGCGCTGACGTCACTGACGTGTGGCGCGCACGGGTTTACCGGCTGCCGTATCGACAGATCGGGACTTCACCACCTGATCAGTGCAAGCAGCGTGGCAGCGATGACGGGCTAAAGCGTTCCGCGTCAAACCTGACTCAAAGAGTGTCGCGTAACGCCGTGCAGTGTTCCTATGCTGTGCCCCTATCGCCTTCAGCTGATGTCTCAGGGTAAAGGCGAAAGGCTCTAGACCGCGGCTTTGACGCTTTCCTCGACATAGATCTCGCGCAGCCGCATAGCGACCGGACCGCCTGCACCCGACCCGATCGAAGCGCCGTCGATTTCCACAACCGGCATCACAAATTGGCTGGCAGAGGTAATAAAAGCCTCATCCGCGGCCTGCGCCTCTTCGATTGTGAAAGGGCGTTCTTCGATCTGCATCTGGGCTTCTTCGGCAAAACGCAGAACCGCAGCCCGAGTTATGCCGTGCAGGATATCATTCGACAGTTGGCGCGTTACGATCGTGTTGCCTTTCACGATGTAGGCGTTGTTCGACGTGCCTTCGGTGACCTGACCGTCCTGGATCATCCAGGCATCATCGCATCCTGCGCGTTTCGCCATCATCTTTCCCATCGAAGGGTAAAGAAGCTGCGTGGTCTTTATGTCGCGGCGCCCCCAGCGCTGGTCTTCGATGCTGATGACCTTTATGCCGTCGCGGGCTTTATCGCTTTTGGCCAAACCCGGCTTTGACTGCGTGAACAGAACGACGGTCGGGCGCGTCGCGGGGCCGGGATAGACAAAGTCCCGATCCGCCGCGCCACGGGTGACCTGCAAATAGACCAGCCCATCCTCGATACCGTTGAGGCGCACGAGTTCTTGATGAATATCAAGCAGATCATCAATGCAGTCCGGATGCGGCATATCCAACTCATCGAGTGAGCGTTCCAGACGTTTGCGGTGCCCGGCATAGTCGATGAGCCTGCCGCCCAGTACGGACGTCACCTCGTAGACCCCGTCGCCCATCAGGAACGCGCGGTCGAAAATCGAAACCTTCGCTTCGTTTTCCGGTACATACTCTCCGTTCACGTAGACTGTGCGCATGCTCATCCCCATAGCTCTGGCGAAGGCGGATGCACCCCCGCAGTGTCGAATGTAAGTGCCGCTTCGCGGTCCTCTGCCAACAGAAGAGGACCGTCGAGATCAGTCACCATGGCCCGTTGCGCGACAAGTGTCGCCGGCGCCATGGCCAGACTCGAGCCGACCATGCAGCCCACCATCACCTGAAACCCTTCAAGTCGCGCCGCTTCGCGCAACGCCAGCGCCTCGGTCAGACCACCTGTCTTGTCGAGCTTGATGTTGACCACGTCATACTTGCCTTTCAGACCGGGCAGGCTTTGCCGGTCATGGCAGCTTTCGTCCGCACAGACCGGCACGGGACGCTCCATTCCCAGCAGCGCAGCATCTTCGGCAGCCGGCAGTGGCTGTTCGACCAACGCCACCCCCAGACGCACCAGGTGCGGCGCAAGATCGGAATAGACACCGGCGCTCCAACCTTCGTTGGCATCCACAATGATCTTGGCGTCCGGTGCTCCGGCACGCACGGCCTCCAGACGCGGCATGTCATCGGGCGTACCGAGCTTGATTTTCAAAATCGGACGATATGCATTTGCCGCCGCCTGCGCCTGCATGGCCTCTGGTGAGTCTAGCGACAAAGTGTAGGCTGTGATCTCGGGGCCTGGTTCAGCCAACCCGGCCAGATCCCAGACGCGCCGTCCCGACAGCTTGGCTTCGAGATCCCAAAGCGCGCAATCCACCGCATTGCGAGCCGCGCCAGCCGGCAGAAGATCGTAGAGCGCGGAACGGCTGAACTCTGCGGGCAGGCTTTCGATCTGCGCCGTCACACTGTCCAGCGTCTCGTCATACCGGGCATAGGGGACGCATTCGCCACGTCCGACTGCACCCTCATTCGAGATCCGAACAGTCAGCACCTGGGCTTCTGTGCGTGATCCTCGACTGATCGTGAAAACCTGTGCCAGTCGAAACACATCACGGGTGACTGAGACGTGCACGGGACGCGCTCCTCTTTGGCCGATCAGAGATCAGACTGCCGCGAGCGCGCCGACAAGCGGGCCCGAACCAAAGCGATACGGGTCCGTCGTTGGCAACCCCATTTCATCCTCGGTGCGCGCCAGATAGTCCTTCGCCTCTGCCTCGGCCATGTGCTGTGTGTTCACCGAAACGCCGACAACCTTACAGGCCGGATTGGCCACCTGTGCAATAGGCAGCGCGGTGTCGCGCAGCGCAGACAAGCTGGGCAGTTGGTAGTCCGGCAGACCACGCATATGCGTGCGGGTCGGTTCATGACACAAGATCAACGCATCCGGCTGACCACCGTGGATCAGGGCCATCGTCACGCCAGAGTAAGAGACGTGGTACAGGCTTCCCTGTCCTTCGATGAGATCCCAATGATCCGGATCATTGTCGGGCGTCAGGTATTCCACCGAACCGGCCATGAAGTCAGCGATCACCGCGTCCAGAGGCACGCCGGAACCCGTGATCAGGATCCCGGTCTGACCCGTTGCGCGAAACGTAGCCTTCATGCCCGCGGCCCGCATGTCACGTTCCATCGACATCGCTGTGTACATCTTGCCAACCGAGCAATCCGTTCCGACGGCCAGACAGCGCTTTCCCGCCCGTTTCTTGCCGTTTGCGATCGGATATCCGACCGAGGGCACGCGCACATCATGCAGCGTCGTGCCATGGGTCTGGGCTGCGGCCATAAGATCACCTTCGTCCCGCAGAAGGTTGTGCAGCCCCGATGCGACGTCAAAGCCCATGTTCAGCGCTTCGACCAGGACCTCTTTCCAGGCGTCCGATATGACCCCGCCGCGATTGGCAACACCAATGACCAGCGTGCGTGCGCCGCGCTCTTTGGCCTGCGCGAGCGTCAAATCCTCGATTCCAAGATCGGCACCACACCCGGGCAGACGAATCTGACCCAGTGCATGCTCAGGCCGCCAGTCACGAATCCCGATTGCCACCTTGGCAGCCAGCATATCCGGCGCATCGCCAAGAAAGAGAAGGTACGGTGTTTCGATCATGGTAGGCCCCCCGGCAGGAATCAATCCGCGCGATTTTGCAACGAGAAATGCAACAGATCATACTGAAATGGAACTCAACGACAGCAAGAGGCGCAGATTTATTCGAGGTTTTGATTATTTTGTGGAAGATTCTTCCGCCGGGGGCGCATCCGACGCATCCGTTTCCAATGACCATTGTTCGGCCTGCAACCGACCTGGCTGCGCTGCGCCCAAAACACTCATGGGCTGCGCCATACCGGTCTCTTCCGGGGCACTCGTCGTCGCCCGGCGCGCCAGCGCCAGTATTGCGACGGACGCCGAAATCACCACCAGGAAGATCTGCAATCCGCGCCCGTCCGCCAGTTTCAGCAGGTTGGGCCCGATAAGGATACCGAACACCTGTCCAAGCTGAAGCAAAAACACCATTGTCCCGCTGGCCGGCACGATCTGCCCGGGACTGAGCTGGTCGTTGGCATGTGCGGCGAGGATCGAATAGACCGGCAACGTTGTGGCCGAAATCACGGCAAATCCCAGGGCGATATGCCCTGCCGACGTGTCGAGGGTCATCCACACCGCCGCCAGCGCCGCCACGATCGACAGACCGAACACGACATTTCTTCGATCCGTGTTGTCTGAAATCCAGCCGACCGGGTATTGCACCGCTGCTGCGGCCAGCATTGCAAACACCAGCAGAAAGGAGGCCTGGCTGTCGCTGAACCCCCGCTGAAGCGCATAGAGAGGCAGGGAGATAAACCAGGCCGATACACCAGCCCCCGTGGCCAGAATTCCAAAGACAACCGTCGGTGATATCTTTGCCAGTCGTGTCACCGGCATGCGTTCCGGGACCTCGTAATCCGGCGCTCTGATCCCGGAGAGCAGCAACGGAACAATGGCCAGAGAAAGCAAGATGGATGTGAGCCCGAACAACAGGTTCCCGCCGGGGTCCGGCAGTCCGACCATCGCCGTTCCAAGTGCCGGACCCGCAGTTTGAATCACGAAATAGACGGAAAGCACCTGTGCGCGTATTTTGTTCTGCACCTTGGCGTTCAGCCAGCTTTCGGTGATCACGTAAAGGCCAGGAAAACAAAAGCCCGCCAGAAACCTCATCAGGCTCCAACTAACCGGATCGCTGGTCAGAAGATGCATGATCGAAGCCGTCGAAACCGCAGAGGCCAACGCAGAGAAGACGCGGATGTGACCAACGCGCGCAATCATCCTCGGGGTCATCATCGTGCCGACCAACGCCCCGACAGGGTAACAGGCCTGCATGATCGAGATTTCAAGGTCCGAGAACCCCAGCCTCGCGCCTCGAATGGACAAAAGCGTGACCAGCAGCCCATTGGCCACCATCAGCATCATAACGCCCAGAAAGAGCGCCCAGTTGTCAAAAAGCGCGCGTCGCATTGTCGGACGTTGGGCAGAAAGGCTCTTTATGTCGCAGCAGATAACGACACAGCCGGTCGTAACTGGTCTTGATGCGCGACCAAAATCGCCTTGCGGCTCAAAGCGTAATTTTATACCGATCCGGGCAATACAAACGCAACTTTCCGCCCAAAGGTGCCACCATGAGCTTTCGTCCCCAACCTCCCGCGCCCGCGCGCCCGAACCGATGCCAGCTGTTTGGTCCGGCGTCCAACCCGGCCCTGTTCGAGAAAATGGCCGCGTCTGCCGCCGACGTCATCAATCTTGATCTCGAAGATGCAGTTGCGCCATCCGACAAAGAGGTTGCCCGCAAGAACGCGATCGAGGCGATTAACGATATTGACTGGGGCAAGAAAACGCTCAGCGTCCGGATCAACGGCCTTGATACGCAGTACTGGTACAAGGATGTGGTTGATCTGCTTGAACAGACAAACGGTCGTCTGGACATGATCATGATCCCCAAGGCCGGGTGCGGCGAAGACATCTATGCCGTCGACGCGCTGGTCAGTTCGCTGGAAATCGCGATGGGCCACAAGAAGCCCCTGGCCTTCGAATGCATCATCGAAACCGCCGCAGGTATCGCGCATGTGGAGGACATCGCCAAAGGCAGCCCGCGCATGCAGGCAATGAGCCTAGGCGCTGCGGATTTCGCGGCCTACATGGGCATGCAGACCACCGGGATCGGCGGTACGCAGGAAAACTACTACATGCACCGCAAGGGCGAGAATTACTGGGCCGATCCCTGGCATTGGGTGACCGCAAACATCGTCTCGGCGTGCCGCACGCACGGCCTTTTGCCGGTCGACGGACCGTTCGGTGACTTTTCGGACCCCGAGGGCTTCAAGGCACAGTCCTTGCGTGCTCTGACGCTGGGTATGGTGGGAAAGTGGGCGATTCATCCAAACCAGGTGGCCGCCTGCAACGACATCTTCACACCCACCGAAGAGGCCGTGAACGAAGCACGCGAAATTCTGAAGGCAATGGAAGAGGCCAAGGCCAAGGGTCTCGGCGCAACCACCTACAAGGGCCGCCTGATCGACATCGCTTCGATCAAGCAAGCCGAAGTGATCGTCAAATCGGCGGATATGATCGCAGAGATGTAGGCGTCTCGGAACGCGAACTTGCAGGTTCTAACATGCGGCCCCGGCTTCGGGGCCGCTTTTGTTTCAGCCGTTCAGTTTTCCTGCGGTGCCGGCGAAGAAAAGTCCGGGATCGTCCTGGTGGCCGCATCGTCTTGTGCGATTCCACCCCAGTTCGAATTCGCCTGAGTGATGTTGCCGGGAATGTCTTCTTCCCAGAATCCCACAACGTTCGGTGTAATGTTCAGATACAGCTTGTCGTCCACAATCCGCCACAGATGCGGATTGGCCGGCACCTTGCCGCCGAGCGAGACACCGTAGGCACAATGTCCGTCGTACTGAGGCGCGTAAAATTCGGGGTTTTCAAGAAAAGCCGTACGATTCTCTTCGGTTGCAAAGGCGAACGTCGCCCCGTTGTGTTCAGCGGTGATCGAGGACAGTCCCGAAACGGCTTTGGGCTGAGCGTCACCGACCGCGCTTTGATCCAGCGACCGATACGCAACCACATCATAACCTGAAACAGCGTAGCCGGTTTCGTCGATATATTGATCACCGGCGAATGCCGGCATCGCCATCAGGCCCAAAGCAAGGACAAGAGAGAAAGAGGATTTCATAGCAATTCCTGTTCGTTGGGGGGTTCAGCACTTTGACTTACACGGGTAATCTAGCCTCTGAAGCAGGCTTCGTGACCCCGCCTCGCAAAGGTGTGACAACTCTGGAGATTACGTGATGAGATCCGCCAACGGTGAGACCCCTGCAATCCGTTCCGCCCTTGGCCTGTTGGTTCTGCTGTTCGCGTTTTCCGGACCCGCGACATCGACAGAGGATATGGAACCGCGCGAAGGTTGGGCTGTACGCCCAACGGCCAGTTCCTTTGAAACCCTCGTCGACCGAACGCGCGACGCGGTGCGTGCGAACGGTCTGATCGTCGTTACGCAGGCAGGTCCGACAAAGGCCGCCGCCAAGCGCGGCATCAAGATACCCGGCAACCTGGTCATCGGCGTGTTCAACAATGATTTTGCTGTCCGTGTTCTGGAATTGTCTACAGCGGCGATGATCGAGGCGCCGATCAGGCTCTACCTGACCGAAAACGCCGACGGCACAGCAACACTGTCCTACAAAACACCAAGCCACGTCTTTGCGCCCTACATCGCCGAAAGCGGGGCTGGTCTGTTCGACATTTCAGCCCAACTGGACGATCTTTTCGAAACAATTGCCAAAGAGGCCACACGTTAGGACCTGCCTGTGTCACAGTGGCGTGATCGGACTTGCCGCAGGCGTGCTTGTCCGCAATGTCCCGGAAAGCCGACCAATGTCCTGGAGCATTCATGACCCAACCGACACTCCGCGCAGCAGACGTGCTGGCACAGCGACTTTATCAGGCCGGATGCCGCCATGCGTTCGGAATGCCGGGTGGCGAAGTCCTGACACTTGTGGACGCGTTGGAAAAGGCCGGAATCCGCTTTGTCCTTGTGAAGCACGAGAATGCCGGCGGCTTCATGGCAGAGGCCGTGCATCACCGGGATCAGGCCCCTGCAATCCTTGTGGCGACGGTCGGGCCGGGCGCCATGAACGGTGTAAACGTCATCGCAAACGCTGAGCAGGATCGTGTCCCGATGATTGTTCTGACCGGCTGCGTGGATTCCGATGAAGCGCTCAGCTACACGCATCAGGTGCTTGATCACCAGCAGGTACTGCGCCCGATCACCAAAGAGAGTTTTCGTCTGACGGCACGCGGCGCCGGCATCATCGCCGACAAGGCGGTGGCCATCGCAACCACACCGCGCTGCGGACCCGTGCATATAGATGTTCCGATCAGCGTCGCGGACATGCCATTTCCTGCAGATGCATCCCGGCCCGTTCATGCGCCTCCGGGCCGTGCCACGACGAGCGGTGCAGATGCGGCCCGCGCACGCGCAGCCCTTGGAAGTTCGGTGCGCCCTCTGGCCATCGTCGGGCTCGATGTCTTGCGCGACGGGTCGGAGACCGTGCTGCGCGCCTTTCTCGAACAGTTCGGCATTCCGTTCGTGACGACCTACAAGGCAAAGGGCGTCCTGCCCGAAGATCACCCGCTTTGTCTTGGTGGTGCCGGGCTGTCCCCCCTCGCGGACACGCATCTTCTGCCGCTGGTCTCCGAGGCCGATCTTGTGCTTTGCATCGGTTATGATCCGATTGAGATGCGCACCGGCTGGCGTCATGCATCCGACCCGGCTCGTCAATGCGTGATCGACATCGGCGCCGAGCCAAACAGGCACTACATGCATCACGCCACGATCAGCATTGTAGGCGACACGGGTGAAACGCTGGAGATGCTGGCGCAATGTCAGCAAGCGCGGCCCGTATGGACGGATGATTTGCCGGGACAAACACGCGCCGCCCTGAAAGACGCCTTTCCGGAACATGACGAATGGGGGCCCGCGGCGGTGATCGCGGAAACACGCGATAGTCTGCCTGCCGAAACCCTGGCCACGGCGGACAGCGGTGCGCACAGGATCCTGCTCAGCCAGATGTGGCAGTGTCAGGAGCCGCGCGGGCTCATTCAATCCTCGGCGCTTTGTACCATGGGGTGCGCTGTTCCAATGGCGATCGGCCTCAAAATCGCAGAGCCGGACCGCCCTGCGATCAGCTTTTCCGGAGACGCCGGATTTCTGATGGTCGCGGGCGAACTTGCAACGGCAGCGGAACTGGGATTGAACCCCATCTTCCTTGTGTTTGTTGACGCAAGCCTTGCCCTGATCGAACTGAAACAGCGTCAGCGGCAAATGACCAATCGTGGCGTCGATTTCGGACGCCACGACTTTGCCGCCATCGGGCGCGCAATGGGTGGCAAGGGTTTCAGAGTGCGCAACAGAACGCAACTGCGCTCTGCGCTCGAGGAGGCGCTTGCTTCATCAAGTTTCAGCGTCGTCGCCGCGGAAATCACCCCAGGCAGCTATGACGGGCGTATCTGAAAGCGCTTCGCCGTCCGGATGGCTGATGCCTTTGAAATAAATCAAACCTTTCCCTCATTCGGAACGGCGCGTTTTGTCCGAATGCGTGTAAAATCGGCAGATTCTTGCAATATGCCGCCTTCTTGTTCACACGAGTGATCACCAATGCGTTAGAGCGGACCTAAGCCGTATGTCCCAACATACGTATCTGTTACGACCAAACGACCCGGAATGCGCAACGATGGATTGTCATATGAAAACAGACCTCTTCGGCCAAACCACCAGTCTGAACGACCCGCAGGCGGCAGATGCCTGGGACAAGACGATGCTGGGGTTTCTCGCGCATTCTGCAAAAACGCCCGTTCTTCTGGCGCAGGTCCTTGACCGGGCGCCGGAGTTCGCACTCGCCCATGCCGTAAAGGGCATGTTCTATATTCTGCTGGGTCGGCGGGAACTGATGGAAACCGCGAAAGACGCGTTTGGCGCAGCGGTGCAGTATGCACGGCAAGGCGATGCCACGCCACGCGAAAAGCGTTACGTCGATGCGCTCGGGGTCTGGCTGGAAGGTCGTCCCTCGGAATCAGTGCAGATCATGGAGGAGGTGCTGCGCCGGCACCCGGGCGACGCTCTGGCTATGAAACTCAGCCACGCCATCCGCTTTGTTCTGGGCGACTCTGCAGGGATGCGCCGGTCAATTGAACGGGTGCTGCCTGCATACGGTCCGGATCATGCCGCACGCGGATACCTTCTGGGCTGTCATTCGTTCGCGTTGGAAGAAACCGAAGAGTATCAGGGCGCCGAAATTGCCGGGCGACAGGCACTCTGGCTCGCGCCGGACGATGCCTGGGGCCTTCACGCCGTTGCGCATGTCCATGACATGACGGCCAATGCCGCAAAGGGGCTTGACTGGTTGACAGGACGCGAAGCCGCCTGGGCGCATTGCAACAACTTCCGGTATCACGTCTGGTGGCACAAGGCGCTGATGCATCTCGATCTGGGCCAGACGGATATTGTCCTGGATCTTTATGACACGGAGATCCGAAAGGATCAGACAGACGACTACCGGGACATTTCCAACGCGACCTCGCTTCTGATGCGTCTGGAACTCGACGGCACTGATGTCGGAACCCGCTGGGAAGAGCTGTCGGACCTCTGCGAGAAACGAACAGAGGATGGATGTCTTATCTTTGCCGACCTGCACTATCTGATGGCACTCACAGGTGAGAAACGTCCGGAGGCCACGGGCCGGCTGCTGAACCGGATCGCGCAGGATGCGAAATCGAACTGCGAGATGGGCAGCCGCATGAAGGATCCGGGCGTTTCGGCGGCCCTGGGTCTGGAGGCATTTGGCGAAGCGCGCTACGACGAGGCCTTTTCCAGCCTCAGTCGCGCCCGGGGCGGCATGCAGCGTGCGGGAGGAAGTCATGCGCAGCGCGATGTGTTCGAACGCATAACAATTGACGCGGGCATCCGTGCCGGACGGCTGGACGAAGCAGAGACCATACTGAATGACCGGCAAGCGCGTCGAGCGGGGCACGAGGATGGTTACACAGCCGCGCGCAGGGTTCTTATTTCGTCAGCGCGAGGAGATTTCGACGCCGCATCCGTGCCGGCGGAGTGACCGTTTAATGCACTGCGTGTAGTGTAACATCTGACTGGAAAGACAGAAACAATGGCGACAATATCGCCGTCATCAGATTATCGAGAAACGATGTCCCAAGCTGGCAGCGGAACTGCAAACGCAGCAGTTCTTCGCGACCCGAGACTCGACTTTTTCCGTGGCATCGCGATGTACATCATTCTCATTGCGCACATTCCCGGAAACGAGTGGACACGCTGGATTCCGGCGCGATTCGGTTTTTCGGACGCGACCGAGATCTTTGTTTTCTGTTCCGGCATGGCCTCTGCCATTGCATTCGGAGGAAGCTTTGCGCGCCGTGGCTGGTGGCTTGGCACCGCGCGGGTGGCGTACCGGCTCTATCAGGTTTACTGGGCCCATATCGGCCTTTTCCTGTTCCTGGCGATGTCGCTGGCAGCTCTGGATACTTATGGGGACTTTGAAAAGAACTATGTCAGCTCGCTGAATCTGCAGCATTTTTTCAACGACCCCGCCACTCAACTTATTGGTCTGTTCAGTCTGAGCTATGTGCCGAACTACTTTGACATTCTGCCGATGTACCTTGTGGTTCTTGCCATGATGCCGCTTGTCATCGCCGTGGCGCGGGTCAGCAAGGCGGCGCTTGCCGCACTCAGCATTCTGATCTGGATGATGGCACAAGGCGCCTTTATGGAGTGGGCGGGCCTGGAACAGTATCATCTCACGCTGCCCGCGGAACCGTGGTCGGATCGCACATGGTTCTTCAACCCTTTTGGCTGGCAGTTGCTGTTCTTCACCGGCTTCGGGTTCATGATGGGCTGGCTGCCTGCACCGCCGGTGCGTCGATCGCTGATCGTAACGGCACTTTTGGTCGTTCTGGTCTCGATGCTGCTTTCCAATGTGGGGTTCCGGTTGTTTCAGACGCCCGGGGTCAAGGCGATGTACGTTTCACTCACAGGGTGCACCGAAACCGGTTTCGGCGCCTGCAACCCGGTGTTCGACTGGCGTCAGGCGTATCGTCCGTGGTTCAACAAATCCGACTTCGGGCCATTGCACTACCTGCATTTTCTGGCGCTCGCCTATCTGGCCTGGATATCCGTCGGGCAAGGGGGCCGGCACCTGAAATCGGTGGCGTCCGGCGCGGCAGGATCGCTGCCACAGGGTCTTTTGGCTGTTATCACCAAGGTCGGCCAGCAATCACTCGTCGTCTTTGTCGTATCCATGGCACTGGCGCGTTTTCTGGGCGTTGCGCTTGACATGATCGGACGCGATTTTGCGGCGTGGGCACTCATTAACCTGACCGGCTTTGTGCTGATCACACTGGCGGCCTATGGCGCTGCCTGGTTCAAATCACAGCCCTGGCGGAGCCAACGGACATGACACTGACCCGACGCGCTCTTCTGACCACTGGCGTTGCAGCTGTCGCCGCACTGCCGCTGGGCCCGGCATTCCCGGACACGGTGTTTTCCCACGACACTGTGATCGCCCTGGCAGAAACCTTGTCACGGAAGGCGTACGAACCGCGTCCAACCGTGCCAAAGGACTGGCTTGATCTGACATATGACCAGTATCGCGATATCCGCTTCCCGCGCCCGAACGGACTGTGGGCAGACACCGACCGCTCTTACAATGTCGACTTCTTCGCGCCTGGTCTTTACTTTCCACGCGCCGCGAAAGTGCACACCGTCACCGATGGCGTCACCCAGGCGGTTCCGTTCAATCTGGATTTGTTCGACAAGGGCAAACTGGTGCCTGATCTGACAAAGCAGGATGACGCCCTCGGCTATTCCGGACTGCGGTTGCGCACCGATCTTGGTCATCCCGACGGCAAGACGGAATTCTGCGTCTTTCAGGGCGCAAGTTACTTCCGGGCGATTGGAATCGGTCAGACCTATGGCCTGTCCGCGCGCGGCCTCGCTTTGCGGACGGGAGATCCCGCAGGCGAAGAATTTCCCGATTTCGTTCAGTTCTGGCTTGAGGCACCGGACGCGGCCCAGGAGAACATTGTGCTGCATGCGCTGATGGACAGCCCCTCTGTCAGCGGCGCCTACCGTTTCGACATTCGGCCCGGACCGCAGGCCGTCATGGACGTATCCGCCACGTTGTTCCCGCGCGTCGATCTCGACAATGTCGGACTTGGCCCTCTTACGTCGATGTTCCTGTTCGATCAGACAAACCGCGTTCGGTTTGACGACTTCCGGCCCGCTGTTCATGACAGTGACGGTCTGTTGATGTGGAACGGCAACGGCGAAATGATCTGGAGGCCGCTGGCCAACCCGGCCCGGCTTCAGATTTCGAGTTTCGTCGACAACAATCCGCGCGGCTTCGGCCTGATGCAGCGGGCGCGCGGGCTTTCCGATTTTGCCGATCTTGAGGCCCTGTACCACAACCGTCCCGGGGTCTGGGTCGAGCCCAGGGGAGATTGGGGTAAGGGTACGGTCACGCTGGTCGAGATACCGACCGACAAGGAAATCTATGACAACATTGTCGCGTACTGGCGTCCGGCAGATCCTCTGCCCGCAGGACAGCGCACCAGCCTGTCCTATCGTCTGAACTGGTGTGCCGAAGCACCGGTCGCGAATGATCTGCCTCGGGTCGTCAACTCGGCCATGGGCGCGCATGTTTTCGGTGAAGGCCGTCTGGCCGTGATCGACTTTGAAGAGCACCCGTTGTTCGATGACGGCCCGGACTCACTTGTCGTCCATACGCATTCCCCGCATGTCGAGACGAGCGACGGTGTTCTGCAGCGCAATCCGGCAACCGGCGGTCTTCGGCTGGTGTTTTCGTTCGACCCCAAGGATCGCAACCACGTGGAACTGCGCGCCCAGTTGCGCAAGGACGGCGCGCAGGCCTCCGAAGTCTGGCTATACCGCTGGACGACATGAGCCGGAGTGATCTGCATATCATGCCGCCCGAGGCGCCGCTTGAAATGCCGGTGCAGCGTCTGGAATCAGAGTATGCGGACCCGGCAGCACCTGCAGCCCGACCAGATCGCCAGGTGGGCATCTGGCGGCTCGCGGTCTTTGGTCCGGCAGTTTTGGCTTCTGCGGCCTTTATCTGGCTGATGTGGTCATGGTTCGGCGCCGGGGGCATAACCGCGGTCGAAGGCACGCTGCTGGGACTGATGGCGTTCAACTTCTTCTGGCTGTGCCTTACGGTCAGTACGGTCGTGATCGGTCTGGGCTCACTGACGCGGTTGCCCAGACGTGAAGCGCCCGCCGCGCCGCTGCGCGTTGCGTTGCTCATGCCCATCCACAACGAAGTGCCCTGGTATGTTTTGGGCAATGCGAAGTCCATGCTCGAGGAATTGCGCGCGCGGGGCGGAGCGCATGACTACGCGATGTTCATTCTGAGCGATACCCGCGACGACACGATCGCCGAGGCCGAACAGGCCAGTATACGTGCGCTTCAGGCGACGCTGTCACCGGGGTTGAAACTCTACTACCGCCGCCGCGTCGAGAACACGGACAGAAAAGTCGGTAACATCGCCGACTGGGTGGCCAGATGGGGCGGGGACTGGCAAGCCATGCTGGTGCTTGACGCGGACAGCCTGATGACGGGGCGCGCCATTGCGCAACTGGCCGACGCCCTGTCGCGGGATTCCGGTGCCGGATTGATCCAGAGCTGCCCGCAACTTATCGGCGCACAGACCGTGTTTTCGCGGATGCAGCAATTCGCCAACGGTGTCTATGGTACAGCCTTGTCAGAAGGTCTTGCCCGCTGGACAGGTCAGGAAGGCAATTATTGGGGGCACAACGCGATAATCCGCACCCGCGCCTTTGCCACCTGCGCCAATATTCCTCATATCCGCGGCCTCAACGGCAAGAACCGGTTGATCATGAGCCACGATTTCGTCGAAGCCGGCCTGCTGCGTCGTGCCGGTTGGTCGGTTCGGGTTTTGCCACGCATCCGCGGCTCCTATGAGGAAACGCCGGCGACGCTCATCGACCACGTGCAGCGCGATCGACGGTGGTGCCAGGGCAACCTGCAGCACCTGTTCCTTCTGGCGACGAAAGGATTGCGTCCGGCGTCCCGCTTTCACCTGTTTCACGGGGCAATGAGTTATCTGCTGTCTCCCATATGGTTTGCCCTGCTGGTGATGTGGGCGCTGATCGGCGATGGCAGCGAATCCTCGGTCTTGAGCTATTTTTCACCCGAGAACCCGCTGGTCCCGACTTGGCCGGAGATGACCGAAGGTCGTCACGTTCTGATCATCGTTTTGATGTATTCGCTGTTGCTGGCTCCGAAACTCATGGGCATCGCGGCAATCCCGCTCACGGGTGCGCGGTTTTCCGATTACGGCGGGCCGGTCCGCTTTGCTTCTTCATTTGTCTCGGAACTGCTTTTGTCCGTTGCCTACGCTCCGATTCTGATGGTCCAGCAAATGATCGCCGTGTTTCGGTCTGCGCTTGGATTGCAAAAGGGATGGCAAGCACCGCGAAGAGCTGGAGGACGATATGGTCTTGGCACTTTGCTGGTCTGTCACGGGCTTGAAACAGCCAGTGGCGCGGCTCTCATATTCGGAATGGCAACTGGTTTCGTGTCGCTCTGGCTTGTGCCCATCGCCGTCAGTCTGGTGCTTGCGGTACCGCTCTCGGCACTCAGCGGAGTGACGCTTGGTGGCGCGGTCAGCCGCTGGATGAGCGGTCGGGAAATGTGGCGCGAACCTCAGATCACCCGCGCCGCCCGTCACTACCGTGAGGAACTGCGCGCCATGCTTGAAACCCGCGACCCGGCCACACCGGCGGAATGACCCTGCGTTGACGGTGTTTCACCTGCAAAGCCGAGACGTCTCGCAAGGTGGAATGCGTTGGCTCAGCGCATCTGATCTTCAAACCAGTCGAGCGCCATGTCTGTCCAGCCCGCAGGGACGGTGTGACCGCCGGGAAACAGCGCCAGCTGCAGTTGACTGCCAGGCGCGCATCCCTCCCAGAGGCGTGTCAGGACATCACCCTTCTGATTGAATGCAGTTGGGCGCTCATCATCACAGCCGTTGGCGTTGCGCCAGATTTCCAGACCCTGAAAGATGTCTCCCTGCTGGAAACGTCCGCCACCGAGTTTTCTGCCCTCCAGAGGGACAGTCGGATCTGCCCATCCATGTGTATGCAGCAGCCGAACCGGTCCATCGCACGAGTCAGGATGAGGTCTCCAGAATCCTCCGGAAACCGGGGCATAGGCTGCAAAAGTCTCTGGCGCGGCACAGGCCAGGTAGTTGACCATGAACGCCCCGGCCGAAAACCCTGACAGCATGACACGATCGGTGCTGACGCCAAAGCGCCCCGCGGCATCAGCGACCACCTCGTTCAGAAAGGCTGTTTCGTCCCGTCCGGACCAGCCCGGAAAAAAGTTCCAGCTTGCAGGTCCTTCACCATCAGTCGAACGCGGCAGGCCATTTGGCGCGATCACCGCGTAGCCACGTGCAAGCGCCGGCTTTACCATCTGTTGCAGGGAAATGGCGTTTGCCCCGCTGCTGCCATAGCCATGCAGAAACACAAGCAGCGGCGCATCCGGCGCGTTCTCGGGAAGTTCAATGTGATAGCTGCCAAGTGTCGTCTCGCAGGCCTCGCCAGCGGAACCGCAGGATGCAAACCCAGGTTGCGACGCACAGATCAGAAGACCCGTCGCAAAGACCAGCGCGCGCATTGCCGCCTCAACTCTCATATGCGCGAACCGGCAGTCCGGACCTGAGCCAACCCGGACCTGCGAATGACCCGAGCATGCCCTCGGGTACGTCGATGATCCGGTCAAACCCGGCCTCGGACAGTGCGGAACTCAATCGGGCCGATCGGACGCCGCGCGCGCAGATCAACGCGATCCGCGTACCGCGATCGCCATGTGTCAGCGTCTCAAGCGCTTCAATGAAATCCGCGCGACGCATATCCAATGGAATGGCGCCTTCGCCGATTCCGGTACGCTGCCATTCATCCGGACGGCGAATATCAATCAACAGCACGTCTCCTTCAAAGGCGGCCTGATGCGCCTCGGCAACGCTGAACGTTTCACCGGACCACTTCAGCTGACCCCATGCGATCCAGATCCCTGCCACAAGCGCCAGGGATACAGCGCCCAAACCCAGCATTACTCTGCGTCTTGCCAATCCGGTCACCAGGTTTTTGCCCTTCGCAGCGCGTGTTCCACGCATCACCCTATGTCAGCTGACAGGCATTGTCAGCGCCCCGACATCCTGGGCAAGACACGATCGGGTGAGCGAAACACATACTCAGGGCTGGCTATCGGTTGCCTGCGTGTGCACTCTGCTGGCATCTGTTGCGGCAGGGAGAAGACATGCGCGCGGTTGTATACGAACGCTTCGGGCAAGCACCGGCGATAATGAACGTGAACGATCCATCACCTTCGCCAACAGGTGTTGTGCTGCAGGTCGGGGCCACGGGTGTCTGCCGCAGCGACTGGCATGGCTGGATGGGGCACGACCCCGATATCGCGCTCCCTCATGTGCCCGGGCACGAGATGGCGGGAACCGTGGTCGCCGTGGGCAACGACGTTCGCCGATGGCGCGAAGGCGATCGGGTGACCATGCCATTTGTTGCCGGGTGTGGCGTATGTCCGCCCTGCGCATCAGGCCAGCAACAGATCTGTGATACGCAGTTTCAGCCAGGTTTCACACATTGGGGATCTTTTGCGGAACTGGTCTCGCTGGACAGGGCGGATCTGAACCTTGTGGCGCTTCCCGATTCGCTTGATTTTGCCACTGCGGCCAGCCTTGGATGTCGGTTTGCGACCGCGTTCCGCGCCGTGTTGGATCAGGGGCGCGCGCAGCCGGGCCAGTGGGTTGCCGTGCATGGCTGTGGCGGAGTTGGTCTTTCGGCGATCATGATCGCCAGTGCGCTGGGTGCTCAGGTTGTCGGCATCGACATTGCACCCGACAAGCTGGATCTAGCGCGCGTATGCGGTGCCAGTGCCGTGATAAATGCCAGAACCCAACCTGACACGGGCGCAGCCGTTCGCGACGTTACGGGGGGCGGCGCACATGTGTCCCTTGACGCGCTTGGCGCGCCGGACACCTGCGCCGCGTCGATTGAGGGCCTGCGCAAACAGGGACGGCATGTGCAGGTGGGGCTGCTGCTGGCAGATGAGGCGCGCCCGCCTCTGCCAATGGACCGGGTTATTGCCCAGGAGCTCGAAATCGTAGGCAGCCACGGGATGCAGGCGCATCGGTATGATGCCATGATCCAGATGATTTCGTGCGGCACGCTGGCACCCGAAAAACTGCTTGGGTCGCAGATCAGTCTGTCTCAGTCGATTGACGCATTGATCGGGATGAACCGTTTTGACAGCGCCGGAGCCACGGTCATCACGAACTTTTCAACCTGAAGTTTACCATCACCGTGTTACCCGCCGCGTGTCTCACATGACGCAAAAGGCGAAGAACCCGCTCGACTCAATCTTCCGGCACAGACGTGCGAATGCGTCCTTCTGGTCGTGCGCATTCTGCGGGTTTTTGATGAAGGCTGGCCTGATCGACGGGGTGTTGTTTGAAAGCTGTTGAACTCAAGGAATACGGATACGATTTTCGCGACCTCTATCTTGGTTTGATGAGCACGGTTTTCGGCAAAGCCGCCTCTGACCGAAAACGCTTTGCATGGGATTGGCTCTTTCAGAATCCGACCGGCGCGACCCGGATTTTCGTGATCGAAAAGCATGGCGTTGCAATCGGGGCAAGCATCATCGTTCCGACCGAACTGGTGATCGCCGGAACGCGGCACGCCGCGCTTTTACCCAGCACCACCATGGTCCATCCTGACCACCGCGGAGCAGGATTGCGGGTCATCGCTGCCTACTACGACCGAGACAAGGAGAAGCTGAAGATCGGACAGCCGAACACCGCCAAGCACAGGCAGGTCCATACGCGCAGGGGCGCGGTTGCGTCCCCGACGCTGGGAATGCGAAAACGCGTTTTCCGCCCTGGCACACTGTTGCGCATCCGAAAGGGGGTGCCTGGCCTGTTTGCGGTACCGATTGATCTTCTGGGCGTTTGCACCACCGCGCTCAGCAGGCTGGCGCATCCGCGTCTGAGGCAGAACGAAGAGATCAAACAGCTGAGCGAATTCGGACCTGAGTTTGATCAGGCTTGGTCGAACATAGAGACACAGGTCGTGTGTGCGCAGGCGCGCACGGCGCGGTTCTTGCAGTGGCGGTATGTGGACATGCCCTTTGTGGACTACACGCGCTTTGGACTGTTTCGGGACGGTGTGTTGCAAGGTTATGCCGTTGCCAACACGGCGGATGTCCGGGATCTGTCGATCGGCCGCGTATCCGACACGTTCTGCTATTCAGGACAAGAACGGGACTACGCACTGCTTCTGTCTGCAGCAGACGATCTGTTTCGCGCGCGCTCCTGCGTTCAGGCAGAGATCGTTTTCGGGCGATCAGATGCCGTGGATCGTGGAGCATGGCGCGCCGGTTACCTGTTTCGCAAATACCTCAAACCGGTGTCGGTCATTCCAAGTCAGCACGTTGAGGCCGACATGGTTCAATCGTTCATCTCGGACATTCATCTCTGCCGCGGTGATCTGGATGACGATTACTGAAGCGTTTTGCGTGATGTTTGCCCAAACACATGAAGCAAACCGATGCCGCGCAAAGACGCGCCTCATCGGGTGTTTTCCCGCCATGCCGAGACGGCCGTGTCAAACGCGTGCTCATATCGCGAGACAGCCCGTGCGACATCATACTGCGCCACAGCATCAAGCCCGGCAGACGCATAGCACGCGCGTCTTTCGGCATCATCGAGCAGCCGTGTCACAGCCCGGGCGACAGACGCCGGATCATTCCGCTCCAGCAGTTCGCCTGCTTTACCGTTCTGCAAAAGATGGCGTGGACCAAATGGACAATCCACACTGAGAACAGGCACACCCCGCGCCATGGCCTCAATGATCGCGTTTCCAAGCCCCTCTCTGCTCGACGTGCACACAAACAGATCCGACTGCGCGTGCGCGACGTCCATATCGGGCTCGAATCCCGGCAATGAAACCGACCCGGACAACCCCAGACTGGCGATCTGTGCCTCCAGCTCGGCCCGCTGCGATCCTTCCCCGTAGATGGTCAGCCGCGCGTCTGGCCGACGGGCGTGCACCTGTGCAAACGCTGCAATCAGCACCGAAAACCGCTTTTCGGGTGACAGTCGGCCCACCGAGACGACATTGGTGGCGCAATCTGATACAGGACGCAAAGCGCGGACCCGGTCGACAACCGGATTGGGCAGCGCAACAAAGGGTGGCGCGCGACGCCCGAGAATGTGCTTCAGATCCTGGCCTATTTCATCGAGCGGACCGGCCGTCAGATCCGCATTCGGAAACAGTGCGGTCATGGCATATCTGCGCGGACCTGCGAATTTGGCTTCCGAAAGATAGGCAAGGGGCGGCGTGTGTTCCGTCACCATGGTGGCAAACCGGCCGCGGCTCAGGCGGTTTGCCGCCAGCGCATACAGGCTGGCCGCATTTGTGACTGTAACGACCAGGTCCGCGCCAAGCAGGCGACATGTTCGCGACAGCGCAACGATGCAGCCCGGAGGCCTGGCGCGACGCAGGATGTGTACCGGGACATCTGCCGGCACCGAGGGCAACAGCTCTCCTCTTTGTCTTTGCAGGATCAACTCGGGGGCAAACCGCGTGCGATCCATGCACTGCAACAGACGCAAGACAACGATTTCTGAACCACCTGCTGCTAAATGCGGGAGGAAAAAGACCACTTTGTTGATCACGATTCGCCCATTCGGCTTGGTGGCTGCGACGACATGCTTCGCGGTCGGCCCGTACCGGATCTATCGCGATTGGCACGCAGCATGTCTAGCAAAGGTTCAGGACTGAATGCACGATACTATGCGCCCCATATCGGAAACAGCGTGCTTGCCCGGCGCAGCCTGCCTCAGAATGCGGCGATGTCTTGCGGCTGCTTTCAGGCAGATCACAGCAGTTGTCCTGTTGTTGGTTTCCTGGTCAGTCGCCCCTTTGGCGGAGGAATTCAGCCTTGCCTCCGGCGATCAGGTCGAACTGTCGGTGTTTGCCCGGCCCGATCTGTCGCGCGTCTACCGCGTCCGTTCGGATGGCACGGTCTCATTGCATATCGCCGGGTCGATCAAGGCCGCAGGCCTGCGGCCGGCCGAGTTTGAGCAAGCGGTCGAGGACCGGCTGAGTGCGACATTTTCAGAGGATGTATCAGCCACGGTAGAGGTTGCTGTCTGGCGACCTGTCACAGTGACGGGCGACGTGGCCCGTCCGGGGCCCGTCACGTTTCAGGCCGGAACAGATGTGCGCGTTGCGATCGCTCTGGCTGGTGGGCCGTTCAGACCCAACGTGACATTGCTGGACGGCATTCGTCTGCAGATGCAGGTACAAAAGGAGGCGGCGCGCGCTGCCGAACAGGAAAGTCGCATCGCAGTCCTGCTCATTCAAAAGAAACGTCTTCTGGCAGAGCGTGAAAATCGCGCCCTTGCAACGCAGGATCCCCACATAGCGGCACTGGTGGGCCAGAACACGGCCATGACGCTCGCACAGGGCCAGTTGCGTGTGCAGGACGCCCGCGCCGCGGAACTCGATATTGTCATGGACAACAGTTTTGCACTTCAGCGGCTGGCCATCGACGAGGCCGGTGCCTATCAGGACCGGCAGCGTGTCGTCAGCAACACGCTCGCGCTCACGCTTGATGAACTGGCCGAGCAGGAGAACCTGCTGGATCGCGGGTTGGGTCTTTCCATGAACGTGTTCGACCTGCGACTCATCGCCGGAGAGTTGCGCGCCGAGGGGCTGGAAGCGATCGGGCTGAAAGCTTCGGCCAGACAAATCGCCCAATCGGCGCAGTCAGATGTGCGGTTGACGCAGGCCGCGCGTCAGCGCGAAATCGCGCAGCAGCTCGCGATGATCGACGCAGAACTTGCCGAAGCGGAAACCTCGCTTCGAGAAGCGCAGAACTTTGTTGCGACCTTCGGAGGCGCGGACGCTCTGACCGGCGCGCTTGCGTTCAAAGAAATCTACACGGTTCATCGACGCGAAGCAGGCAAATTAAGGGAATTTTTAGCAACGCCGGACACTTTTCTTCAGCCTGGCGATCATCTGACGGTGACCAGGCAAAAGACAGAGTGAGCAAATGCATCAGGCGAGAACGTCAAGAGCTCCGGACATCCCGTGCATGCTGACACGCACACAGGACTTTCGCGAACCGGCATGCTGACACATTACCGCGAACTGCTGGATCACTTCAGAACGTCGATTCTGCTGGGGGCGTTGGCCTCTGGTCTTGTGGCCTGTGCGCTGAGTGCGTTTTTGCTGCGAGAGATGCCTCTTTATGAGTCCACGGTGATTCTGAACATGCAGCCCTCTGAAGAAGAGCTGCGGTTCAACGCGGGATTTCTTGGCGTCAGCCAGTTCAATCCGGCCACGATCATCGCGCAAACCCATACAGAAAACCTGTTGGCTCGACCGGTCATGACACGCGCGATCGAGCTTGTCATCGAACAAAGCGGCGGGTCGTTGCCAGTGGAACAACCCACCACATACGACCGCATCCGTGAAGAGGTGTCCCGGTGGGTTCATGTTCTGAATTTCGGCTACTTCGAGCAGCAATCCGAGATGGATATCTATGTCTCGAATCTGAGACAGGCGACAAAAATCGACATTGTTGAGGGATCATACATCCTGCGGCTGTCCGTGACCTACAAGAAACCGGTCGTCGCCGCGCGCCTGGCCAATGCACTTGCGCACGCCTACATCGAGCAGGCTCAGATCAGGCTTCAGCAAGAAGCCGGCGCCGTCGATCGGGCTCTGGCGACCGTTGTCGATCAGACACAAACCCGGCTGCAACAGCTGCATGAAAACCGCCGTGACATCGCCCGGGACCTCGGCGTGACCAGTATCGAGGCAGAGCGGGGCTATCTGCTCGACAATCGCAGTGCCGCGCGAACCGCGCTGCAGGAGGCCGAAATCACGCTGATCCAGCAACGGACGAGACTTGAGGAACTGCGATCGGCAGTCGGGCGGGAAAGCGATGCGGAAATCGCTCGGCAGCTGCGGCAGAACCTTGTGGAGGTGCGTGCCTCAATTGCCGGGTCAGAAGCACGACAGGCGCAACGCCACCAGAACTTTTCCGACGTCGAGCGGGCATTGCGCAGTCTGGATTCGGTCGAACGTGCCTTTGAAAAAGTCGATCAGCAGATCGCGGAGACCGAGGCGGATCTGGCGGATTTGCAGGAAAGCCGTATCCGTATCGAACTGGCACGCAAGGCAACGCTGTCTCAGGTGCGCATCGTGGCCGGGGCAAAGCCGGCAGTCTATCCAAGTTCACCCAGGGTGATGACGAACACGATCGTCGGTTTTGTCCTTGGCGGGCTGCTTGTTCTGATCCCGATTGCCGCAATGGATGTTCTCGGGAACCGGGTGCGCACAAGTGAGGATCTGCGCGGCAGTTTTGGCGCCAGAACCCTGCCGACTCTGACAAAGCGGTTGCAGAAGCAGGCGCAACACTACCTTCGGGAGGGCGGCGAGCCGCCTCGTTTGCTGCGCAACTTTGCCGACCAGATCGGACAGCGCCTGGCATCCGAAACCCCGCAAATACGGCCGGATGGCGCGTTAAATGTCACGTCTATGGGAATATCTACGGATCTTTCCGTTCCCGTCGAGGCACTGCAAGCCGTGTTTGATGCGCTCGACAGACGCACGGCGTCCGGTGACAGATTGCCGATCGTTCCGGTGACGGCCGTCTCCCGGATCGCTGATTGGTCCGGGTTTTCGCAAAGTCGTGTGATTGTCACAATGCGGCCCGGCGAGGCGTTGCGCAGCGAGACCGAAAGCCTGTCGCGCCTGGGCAACAGCAATGCGCCGGTCCTTGCAATGATGGTGGCGTAGTGCCGATGACCGATCGACGTGTCGCGCGGCACACTGCATTTCGCAATGCCGGCTACAGGCTGACGCTGGCGCTTGCTCTGGTCCTGCCCTTGCATGCGGCTGGCGCCCGGTTTCTCGCCGTTTTCGCACTTCTGGCCGGTGTGCTGCTTTTCTTTTCGGCGCTGCGCCGGCCACGCGGCGTGCCGGTTCTTGTCTATCACAGCGTGTCACCGGATGCCGGCTGGCTGCCCTGGTCGCAGAACACGTCCGTTCGCCCGGAAACACTGCGGTGTCACCTGCAGACGCTCCGTGATCTTGGCTGGACAGTCATTCCGACAATGGACCTGATCCGCGCGCGATTGAACGGGTCGCGTCTGCCCTCGCGTTGCGTTGTGCTGCATTTTGACGACGGCTATCTCGACAATTTTCTGTTTGCCGCACCCATCCTGAGAGCGTTCAACGCGCCCGCTACATTTTTTGCATCCACGGATTTTATCGCATCCGGCGATACACCGCGCGATGGCGCGGAAAATGCAGAAGCAGAGGCCTGGGCGGGCTACATGAACCGGGCTGAATTGCGTGCGCTGGACAGCGACCCGCTGTTTGATGTCGAAGCACATGGGACAAATCATGCCCGCATACCGGTGTCTGACCGTGTGGTGACCCGGGCCGGATCCGACTGGAAAAAGCACGCGCCATTGTACTGGGCCATCCAGGACGGTGACAAATCCGGATGGTACGTCAACGAAACCCCACCGCCATCGCTTGAACCGGGCACTGCCATTCCCGAAAACGACTCGGCGTTGGCGGGTCGCTGGTGGAAAGACGGTCGTGCGGAAACCGACGACGCATTTTTGACGCGTGTGGCGCACATGGTGCAGGACGCACATGAAGAACTGACCGCTGTTCTGGGGCGTGCACCCGAGATTCTGGCATGGCCGTTCGACCGGTGCTGTCCCTTGTCAATTCATGCTGCCAGGAAAGCGGGATTCATTGCGGTGACCGGCGGACGGGGCGACAATCTGATCACCGAAGATCCGACGATCCTCAGCCGGATACACCTGAACGATCATGCCTTCGGACAAGGGCCGATCTGGCTTGAATCGCTGAGCCTGCGCGCAAAGCTGAACACCGCCGGGGGACACGTCATCTGGCATGTCCTTACAGCGTTCGCGAACCTGTGCCGGCACCGCAGGTTCACGCAATCGCGCTACGAGATCTTCCGATGAGTTTGCGCGACATCCGGATCTGGCCGGCCTGGGCCGGGTTGGGCGGCCTCGTTGCCGCATGTACCGGCGCGGCGTCGCATCCGCTCCTCGCGCTGGGGCTGCCGGTGGCTTTGCTCGCCGGGCTCGTGCTGTTCTCGAGTCCCTTTGCGGGCGTTCTGGCGCTGACGGCGTTCTCTCATCTCGATGCCATCGAGAAGGCGCTGTTCGGATTTCTGCCGATATCCGCCTTCAAGCTGATCACTGCGAGCCTTGGCGCGATTCTTCTGCTCCGGGGCTGGCAGTTTCGCAATCAGCTTTGCCTTCTGCTACGAGATCCGGTCACGACCTGTGCAATGCTGACCATCGGATGCGCGTGCGTCAGCGCCGTATTTGCCGCGGACAAGTCCCGCGCCCTGTCAGCGATACAAGACTTCGCAAGCCTGTTTTTCCTGATGAGTCTGATCGTCGCGTTCACCGACACGCGCAAGCGACTCGTACTTCTGATCTACACGCTTGTGGCGACATCGCTGGTATCTGCGCTGCTGCTTTTGCTGGATATCGCAACGGGATTGTCGTTTGCCCACTCAGAGGCGGCGACGACAGCACGCACCGCCGAAGGCTTTGACCGATCATCCGGTGGATCCGATCAGAATCCGACCACAGCGGCAGCCATGTTACTGACAGGCGTCGTGTTCGCGCTGGTTCACTTTCTGGAACGCCGGCAATTGCGCGGCGTCGCGTTCTGTGTGGTGTCTATCGGCACGCTCGCCGTGATTCTGTCATTCGCCCGTTCCGCTGTTGTGGCTTATGCGCTGATTTTGATCGCGTTGTTCTGGCGCTACCGGCGTGAACGCTTCATTCCGCTTGCGTTGATCTGCACCTTGTTCGGTCTGCTGCTGGCGCTGCCCGTCATACCCCCCCAATACTGGGACCGACTGGCCTCAATCCTGGGGACGTCCAGCAATGACTGGACGCTTGGGCGCAGGCTGACCTACAATCTGATAGGCCTCGACCTTCTGGCCAGACACCCGTTTGTCGGGGTGGGGCCTGGAAATTTTCCACACTATTTTGTACAGCCTGAATACAGGTTTTTGCCGGGACGGACGCTTTACGGCCGGGAACTGCACAACATGTACATGTCGATGGCGGTGCAGCTTGGCATGGGGTCTTTGCCCTTCTTCGCCATGATCGGTTACGCGCTGAGCCGGCTGCGGGCCGTGATACACGATCCTGCGGACGATCAGATGCGCGTGATCGCGCTGGCGCTGGCATATGGGGTCGTCGCCTTTCTGATTACCTGCATTTTCATGCCTTCCGAATTCACAAAGTATCCGTGGCTTTTGTCAGCGATCTGCGCGGTGACCTATCACATCAATCTGTCCGAACGATCAAAGTGTCAGATGGCCACGGGCAGGTCCCCATGAAGATGCTTGTCATTGTCAGCGAGTTTCCAAAGCTCACAGAGACCTTCGCTTACCGCAATCTGATCGAATACATGCGGCTGGGGCACGATCCCTGGCTCTTTCACATCAAGCCGTTTCGAAGCGCGGAAACAATGCACGGCTTCATGGCCCCCCTCGTGTCGCGCGTTTTCACGCTGT
>JBCCHI010000012.1:0-50296 GCA_039028815.1 Pseudomonadota bacterium | reverse complement strand
TTCCAGCGTTGTGGAGGGCGGTCTGGTGCTTCAGCGCGCTCTGCGCGAACACAACAACGCCTCTGAACAGATCATGCTGTTCCGGGCCTTTTTGACGCTGCTCTTCGTGCGCAAGTCAACGTGAAACCCTGACACCCCGGGGGTGCGGTAAGGGAGAGTTGGGTACGCGAGAGTGTGTTGCGTGCAGGCGCGATGAATTGCGGCTCAGAGCCCGGAGCAGGCACTCTGTTGATTGGCGTGGCGCCTGCCAGTGCCCAACTTAACTGACCGCAGCGCTGTTTCCCAAGGCGAGATCAGCGCCTTTCTCCGCCACCATCATTGTCGGTGCATTGGTGTTGCTGCTGGTCATCGTTGGAAAAACAGAGGCATCGACGACGCGCAACCCCTCTGTCCCGTGGACCTTGAGGTCCGGCCCAACGACGGCGCGAACGTCTGTCCCCATCCGGCACGTCGAGGTGAGATGCCATGTCGTCGACGCTTCATTGCGTGTGGCCGCAAGGATCTGCTCGGGTGCCTTGCCAGGGCCTGCAATCTCTCCCCGGACGTCGTCGAAGACCGGATGCTCCGCGACACGGTACTGGAAGCGTACCAGATCAATATGGTTTTGAACGTCAATTGGATTGGACAGGTAATTCGGGTCAATGATCGGTTTGTCAAACGGACTGGCCGAGGCCAGCGTGACAGACCCTTGGGAATAGGTCCGGCTGACATAGCCGCCGAAGGTCAATCGAGGTGACATGCTGCGATGACGATGGGTGTTTGAAAGAGTAAAGATCATCTGACCGTTCGGGTATTCCTCTGCTTCGTTCAGATGAACGAAGGCCCCTGCATCGACACCCGGAGTAGCCAGCGGCCCTGTTCCGTTTGCCTCAAACTCATGCATCGCCCGATCGGCATCCGGGATCGGGAACCCCATTTCGCTGGTCGCTTCCTTGAGAAGCAGTGCTGGAGAGCCTCCGCCAAAATGGTCGAGAAGATTTTGGCCCACGCCTTCAAGATCATGGACGCAACGAATGCCATGCTCACCTAAATGCTCGGCTGGACCGATACCCGACAGCATCAGGATATGTGGCGTTCCGACAGACCCCATCGACAGAAGAACTTCACCAGCATTGACGTGCTCTGCACTCCGGCCCAAGGCATAACTCACACCCGTTACCCGCTTGCCCTCGAGGGTCAGACCGGTGATATGGGCGCCCGTCACGATTGTCAGGTTTGGCCGATCACGCACCGGCGCCAGAAACCCGTCAGCCGCGCTGACGCGCTTTCCGTCCCTGGTGGTGAACTGGTAGAGGAAGCTGCCGGCCTGTTTCGTGCCGTTGTAATCAGGATTGCGGGGCACCCCAAGATCCTCGAGGGCCTCAAAGACCATCTCCTGCAGGGGGTTTCGGTTGCGTGGGGGCTCAACTTGAATGTTTCCGTCGACGCCGTGGAACGCATCATCGTAAAGCGTGCTCGCCTCGGAGCGCTTAAAGTACGCAAGCACGTCGTCATAGGACCATCCCGTGTTTCCCATTTGAGCCCAACCATCGTAGTCGCCCCTGTTTCCGCGCACATACATGCCAAAATTGATCCCGCTGGAGCCGCCAAGACCCTTGCCGCGGTTGAGCAGAATACGCCGATCATTGAGCTGTCGTTGCGGCGCTGAGCGAAAGGCCCAATCGAGATGCGTATCCCAGTGATCCAGGGCGGTTCCCAAGGCCGACAAGCCTGGCGCTTTCATCTCGCCACCGGCTTCGAGAAGCAAAACGCGTAGTGAGGGATCGGCAGACAACCGATTGGCCAGGACGCAGCCAGCAGTGCCCGCGCCGCAAACCACAAAGTCAAATGCGTTCATGTCGCCCCCCTTGGTCGCGATTTTGATTTTTGCGCTTCATCGAGTTGCAGGATCTCGTTTCTGCTCTCCTTGACCCGATGGTGGAGCCACTTATCCATGCTGCCTGCCAACTCGGGATCACCGCTCAGATACAAACGCCCCGCCTCGATCTCACGCGAGACAGTGGTACGGCTCAACAGAAGTGCCGAAAGTGAAATCTTGTCGGTTTCAACAAACACGTCGACGTCAAACCCCGGAATCGATGTGCAAATCTCAATCGGCAGATCAGGTCGGCAGACTGTCCAGTACGTGTCATAACTCAGCCCCGGATCGCCAAAGTGAAACTGTATGATCACCTGTCTTCGGGGCAGTTCTTCAAGGAGAATATAGTCACGCATGTGCCACATAAGAGTGGATAGATCCAAATCCTCCAGGGCCTGGCGTGCCTGGATGTTGCATTGTGCCCACTTCGCCAATGCGTCAAGCGCCGGTTCCAGGTCGATGGCGCACTGGGTCCGACGGTACTCCACCTGTCCGGTCGTTGGGTCTTCGACCCGTTCGATCAATCCATTTGCCTCAAGCTCTTTAAGGCGTTTCGACAAGAGCGCAGTGGATATGTTGCCGACGCCGCGCCGAATGTCATTGAACCGCGATGCACCTCCCCACATTTCTGTAAGTATCGGGATCGTCCAGCGCGGTTCCAAAATCTGACAGGCATGGGTGATTGGACAGATCATTCCGTACGGTTTGATGTTCATGAACGCGTCTCCGATTGGAAAAGGTTACACCAAGGAGACTGCGGGTACCTAGTTCACAATGTGAACCGGATGCGCTCGGTTACATGGTTTCCAGCGTTGTGGAGGGCGGTCTGGTGCTTCAGCGCGCTCTGCGCGAACACAACAACGCCTCTGAACAGATCATGCTGTTCCGGGCCTTTGTGACGCTGCTCTTCGCGCGCAAGTCAACGTGAAACCCTGACACCCCGGGAGCGGTGGTCAGGGTGAACCCGGCGCGCACAAGCTGGCTGAAGGAGGCCCCGCAGATCAGCGCCTCGTGGACCGGTGCCTTGCACGACTGTCTGAACTGGTATTCCAAACGGAACGAAGACGGAGCCATATAGCCCTGTTGCCAGACTCTACATCCTCAATATGTCCTGGCTTTTCTTCACCGAGGCGATTTCACCTTCAAGTGTCGCCATGCTGACCGAATGTATCTGATTCCCACTATGGTGAGCGCCGTCCGGTCCGGTAACGCCATAGGACCAGACCGCATCGGCGGCATAAATGGGCTGGTATCCCAAATCCGCAGCGCTGCGGGTTGTCGATTCAACGCAATGGTTGGCGGTGGCTCCGCAAGTAACAACACGGTCGATGCCCGCATCTTTCAGGATATCCTGAAGGCGGGTTCCCACAAACCCGCTGCTTGCGGTTTTGATGACCACCGGTTCTCCCGGCAATGGAGCCGCAACAGGCTGCACCGCTGATCCGGCGGCATCGGGATGAAACGGGTCATCCGGGTCAGTCCCGTGATGATGGATGTGCACAACAGTTTCGCCAGCCTCGCGAAATTTCGCCAGCAGCAGTGCGATATTGTCCTCAGCCTCGGGGCAGGATCGGTCGGCGCCGGAGTCATCTTCATGCGCCAGGGCCATCTGCACATCGATGACCAGCAAAGCAGTTTTCATCCCAATCCTCCCGTTTCTTACCGCAGCGTCGCGGCTGGGCAGACGCATGTCAAAGAAATTGAAGCGTGGCTAAAGCGTTTCGCGTCAAACCTGACTCACAGAGTGTCGCGAAACGCAGCGCAATGTCATATGCTGCGCGCCTTTCGCCTTCGGCTGGTGTTTCGGGGGAAAGGCGAAAGGCTTTGGGTCTCCGATTTCAGGAGCGCCTTGTGCAAACACCTGGCGGCATTTTCCAGACCGGACATTCCTGCGTCGCAGCCCCGGCTGACCGCCAGAGCGTGATCCAGGGCGGATGATGCGGGGCGGATCTCCGGGGTGAGGTGCTTTGGCGTCAGACTTCCGTCAATCCGATCCAGGGAGAGAAAATGGGGGATATGGATGTCCGGTTGCGATAATATAAATGCATTTCAATAATTTAAGTCGCAAGTGCTGGCGGAGGAGGTGGGATTCGAACCCACGGTACGCTTTCACGCACGCCGGTTTTCAAGACCGGTGCATTCGACCACTCTGCCACTCCTCCGGGCATGCGCCGCGCTTGTGCCGCAAGGGCGCGTCAGATGCAAGGCCGCACGCGAAACACGCTGACCGACCTTCGCCGGTGTTGCCCGTAACCGCATGACGTCAGGCGGCATTTAGGGCCCGCCGGAGTGAAAAATCGCGCAAAAGGCGCGAGACTCTTTTCAGAACGGCCTGTTGCGGCTATCATGCGATTATCGGGAGAAATACCCGTTACGAGCGAAAGCCGAAAACGGCAACAGCACCGCAAGGGTGCAAAACAGGCAAGGAAGACGTCATGGTTTCACTCCCAAGGGGCAGATTGGGCACGTGGCATCGCTTCGCAGTGGCGGGTGCGCTGGCTGCGGCGGTTGCGGGCTGTACCGAGGATGGCTCGTTTTCGCTGTCGCAGGACAAGGGGGCAGACGCGGACACGGTGACCGTGGCGGACCGTTCCGTGAAACTGATCGAACGGGATGTCGAGGCCCCGGATGTCTTTCAGGTCACGGATCGCGCGCTCTGGGACGGACGGCCCTCGCTCGGAGGGGTCTGGGTGGCGCATCCGGATGTGAAAGATCCCGAACGGGTGATCATCCGCAACACCGAAAACTCGAAATTCGTCGTGGGCGCGCTGTTCAGGCGCGAGCGCGACAATCCCGGTCCGGTGATGATGGTGTCGTCGGATGCCGCGGCAGAGCTGGGCATGCTCGCCGGCGCGCCGGCCGAGATCAACGTGACGGCTCTGCGACGCGAGGAAACGCCCGACCCCGAGGCGCAGGCCGCCGCAGAAGCGGAAGACCAGACCACCGGAGCCGTCGCGGCAGGTGGCGTCGCGGTCGCGGCCGCAACACCGGAAATTCTGGACAATGCAGCGGCGGATACGGCCAGCCTGGAACCGCTGGCCGGGGCCGCCGCGGCAATCACGGCCGCTGAGGCTGAAGCAACCGGGCAGGGCACCTCGGGTGCTGCGCCCCAGGCAACGATCGTCGCCTCCGGGGATGACGCCGACAAGACGTTTCTTCAGATCGGGATCTTCAGTCAGGAGGACAATGCGGATCGTGCGGCAAATGTGATGCGCCAGGCCGGCCTGGCGCCCACGGTCAAGACGCAGAGTGCGGAGGGACGCACGTTCTGGCGGGTGGTTGTCGGCCCTGCCGACAGCGTGTTCGCCCGCACCGCAATGCTTGAGACCGCGCGCAAGGAAGGCTTTACAGATGCCTTCCCGGTCGGTGACTGAGCGTCGGCGGACGTTTGCAGCACTGCGTGACGTCCGGGTGATCCGGCGGGGGGGCCGATCACCAATGACGTGTGGCCGGTTGCACTGACCCGGCCTTTGGTCGAACATAAGGGCATGGCCCCGAAGCCGGAAGCGGAGTTCACATGGCTTTTCCTCGACGATATTTCACTGCTCTGATCCTCGTGCTGGCCGCGTGGGTCCCGTCTCATGCGCCGGCGTTCGACGTCGAGGCCAGTTCGGCCTACGTTGTGGACATGGGGACGGGCACGGTGTTGCTGTCCAAGAACGCCGATGTACCCCTTCCACCGGCGTCGATGTCCAAACTCATGACGCTCTATGTGGCGTTCGAGGCGATACGGGACGGACGTCTCACGCTGGACGAACAACTGCCGGTGTCCGAGCACGCCATGAGCTTTGGCGGCTCGACCATGTTTCTCGACACGACAGACCGGGTTTCGGTAGAGGATCTTCTGCGCGGGATCATTGTCCTTTCGGGCAACGACGCTTGCGTGGTGCTCGCCGAGGCACTCAGTCCCGACGGAACCGAAGCGGGCTTTGCGCAGTTCATGACGGATCGCGCCCGGCAGCTTGGCATGAACAATTCGGTGTTCGTGAACGCGTCGGGCTGGCCTGCTCCCGGCCATGTCATGAGCATGCGCGATCTGGCAATCCTTGCCGAACGGCTGATCGAGGATTTTCCGGAATTCTATCCGATGTTCGCGGAAACAGAGTTCGAATTCGACGGGCGGGCGCCGCAGAACAAGCGAAACCGCAATCCGGTATTGCAGCTTGGCATCGGTGCGGACGGTCTGAAGACCGGGCACACCCAGGAGGCGGGCTATGGTCTGGTCGGATCGGCGAGGCAGGGCGACCGCAGGGTGATTTTTGTCATTTCGGGCCTAGAGTCGGCCGGACAGCGCGCCAAGGAGGCCGAGGCGCTCGTCAACTGGTCCTTTCGCCAGTTTGCCGAACGCACGCTGGCCACAGCCGGTCAGCAGATCGCCCGCGCGCCGGTCTGGATGGGGGGGGCGGCAACGGTGGGCCTGACACCGGTGGAGGACATCGTGATGCTGGTGCCTGCCATCTCGTCCAAGGAGCTGGCGGCCGAAATTGTCTATACCGGGCCGCTTGAGGCACCGGTGGCGCAGGGCCAGACGGTCGCCGAGCTGGTGATCATGCCCGAAGGCATGCCCGAACGGCGTATTGATCTTGTCGCGGCAGAGGGCGTGTCCCGGGGTGGTTTCACCGTGCGACTCAAGACCGTTGCCGGGCTTCTGATGTCGCGCCTGCGTCAGGGGGCCAGCCCGGCGCAGGAGGCGTCCGAGGGGTCTTCTTGAGCTTCGTATCTTTCGAAGGGATCGACGGGTCGGGCAAATCCACCCAGGCGCGGATCTTGGCTGATGCGTTGCGCGCCTCGGGGCGCGACGTCGTGTCGACGCGCGAACCGGGGGGAAGCCCGGGCGCCGAAGAGATCCGCGCGCTGGTGCTGGAAGGAGAGCCCGACCGCTGGTCCGCTGAAACCGAACTTCTTCTTTTCACGGCGGCCCGGCGGGATCACCTCGAACGGCTCATCGCTCCGGCGCTGGAAGACGGAAAGACAGTGATATCGGACAGGTTTGCCGACAGCACGCGTGTCTATCAGGGATTGCGGCACGCTGACTTGCGCAGCGCTGTTGATGCCCTGCATGCGCTGATGATCGGTCGCGAGCCGGATCTGACCGTGCTGATCGACATGGATCCCAGGCGGGGTCTGGACCGTGCCCTGGCGCGTGATGGCACCGAGGCGCGGTTCGAATCCTTTGGTCTGGAGCTGCAGGAACGCATGCGCGCGGGCTTTCTGGATCTCGCGGCCACAGACCCGGCGCGGTTCGAGGTGATCGACGGAAACCGCGATGTCGACGTGGTTGCCCGCGACATAGCCGCCCGCGTGGAGCACAGGCTTTGAGCGCTGTATCCGAAGACGCATCACCGCCTGAACCCGACCGGCTGGACGGGGCGCCGCATCCCCGCGACACAGTGCGGCTTGTGGGGCAGCAGGCTGCGGAAGAGATGTTTCTTCAGACCTTCAATACCGGGCGTCTCCATCATGGCTGGCTGATCACGGGTCCACGTGGCATTGGCAAGGCGACGCTGGCATGGCGGATCGCGCGCTTCTTGCTGACGCATCCCGAGGCCGGGACGGCCGATGGTCTGTTTGGCGCGCCTGCGCCGCCCGAGACGTTGGACGTGGATCCGGAAAACCCGGTGGCGCGCCGCGTGAGGGCCCGCTCCGAACCCCGGCTCTTTCACATCTGCCGCTCTCCCAGTCTCACCACCGGACGCCTGCGCGATCAGATCGTCGCCGAGGATGTGCGCGGTCTGGCCGCGTTTTTTTCGCTGCGGGCCACAGAGGGCGGACGACGGGTCGTCTTGATTGACGCAGCGGATGATCTGAACGTCCATGCCGCCAACGCGCTTCTCAAGATGCTGGAAGAACCCCCCGCGGGCGCTGTTCTGCTGCTGGTCAGCCATCAGCCGGGCCGGCTTTTGCCGACGATCCGGTCGCGGTGCCGTGCACTGCCTCTTGCGCCATTGTCGGCGTCCGATCTGGCCACCGCGCTGACCCAGGCGGGCTATGACCCCGGCCGCGAGAGCGCGGCGCTCGGCGCGTTGGCGCAGGGGTCCGTGGGCACCGCGATCGGGCTTCTGGGGCAGGACGGCACGAAACTCTACGCCGAAATCGTCGCGCTCGCAGGCACCTTGCCGGCGCTTGACCGCGCCCGTGCGGTCAAGCTGTCCAGCACACTGGCAGTGCGAGGTGCAGAGGCGCAGCTTGATTTGATGTTCGATCTCATCGAGCTTTTTCTGGCGCGGCTTGCCCGTGCAGGGGCAGGCGGGGCAGTGCCGGCCGAAGCCGTTTCCGGAGAAGCTGACGTGCTGGCACGCCTTGCGCCCTCTGCCGATAGCGCGCGCGCCTGGGCCGCCTGTGCGCAGGAGATCGCCGCGCGCGCGCGCCACGGCCGGGCCGTCAACCTTGACCCGGCCACGCTTGTGCTGGATACGGTGTTTCAACTTCAACGCACTGCGCAGGCGGTGTAAGACGCCAAACTTCCGGTCCCGTCACGCATGCCACCCGATTTGCCCGATCCCGTTGAGATCACCGACAGTCATTGTCATCTCGACTTCGAGACGTTCGAGGGGGAACGTGCCGCCGTGATCGACAGGGCGCGCGAGGCCGGCGTGACCCGGATGGTCACCATCTGCACGAAGCTTCGCCTGGAACCGCAGGTGCGCAAAATTGCCGAAGCGCACGCCCCGGTCTTCTACGCCGCCGGGACCCACCCGATGAGCGTGGCCGACGAGCCGATGATCGGTGTCGCGGATCTCGTGGCGCTGGCCGCGCATCCCAAGTTCGTGGCGATCGGTGAGACGGGTCTGGACTATCATTACACGGCCGACAGTGCGGCGGCTCAGCAGGACAGCCTGCGGCTGCACATCGAAGCAGCCCGCCAGACAGGATTGCCGTTGATCATCCACGCGCGCGATGCGGACGACGATATGGTCCGTATTCTTACCGAAGAGCATCGCGCCGGCGCCTACAGCTGCGTGATGCATTGTTTTTCGTCCGGCGCGGGACTGGCGCGGGCAGCCCTCGACTTGGGCTTCTATCTCTCGATGTCCGGCATTGCGGCTTTCCCCAGAAGCAACGCGTTGCGAGAGATATTTTCGTCCGCGCCCGTCGATCGCATTCTCGTTGAGACGGACGCACCCTACCTTGCGCCGCCCCCGTATCGCGGCAAACGCAACGAACCGGCCTACACCGTGCATACGGCGAAAGTCGGGGCCGAGCTCTTTGGTCTGGACTGGCCGGCCTTTGCGGCACAGACTCAGGCCAATTTTGACCGGCTGTTCCGGAAGGTCGCAACGTTTGAGGCCGCCGCCTGATGACGGAAACGCGGTTCACCATTCTTGGCTGCGGTTCGTCCGGTGGAGTGCCCAGGCTGGGAAATCTCTGGGGGGACTGCGATCCGGACAATCCACGCAACTATCGCACACGCTGTTCGATGCTGGTCGAACGCGAGACGGACGCGGGCACGACCCGCGTTCTGATCGACACGTCCCCCGACATGCGGTCTCAGCTTCTGGACGCCGGGGTGGGCGTGCTGGATGCGGTGGTCTACACCCATGCGCATGCCGACCACGTGCACGGTCTGGATGACTTGCGAATGATCGTGTTCAATATGCGCAAGCGTCTTGCCGTCTGGGCCGACGGTGACACTCAGAACGCGCTTTTGTCGCGCTTTGGCTACGCGTTCGTGCAACCCGAAGGCTCGCCTTATCCACCGATACTCGACATGTACACGATTACAGGCGATGTCGCCGTCGAGGGCCCTGGGGGCGTGATCACTCTGCGCCCGTTTGCGGTCAATCACGGGTCGATTGACGCGCTGGGGTTCCGGATCGGGGATCTGGCGTATCTTCCCGACGTGGCAGAGATTCCCGAAGATGCCTGGCCGGTACTGGCGAAGCTCGACTGCTGGGTTCTGGACGCGCTGCGCCGCGACCCGCATCCGACCCACGCACATCTGGCACGGTCCCTCGAATGGCTGGAGCGCGCGGCGCCGCGCCGGGGCGTCCTGACCAACATGCACAACGATCTGGACTATCAGACACTTGTGGACGAAACGCCCGACTACATCACCCCCGCCTATGACGGCATGGTGATCGTCTATCAGGAATGACGGTCGGCATGCAGGCGCTGCTCGACGTCATTCTGCCGGTTTTCGTGGTGATCGGCTTTGGCTACATCGCGGTCTGGCGCGGGTGGTTCAGCGCATCGGGCGTGGACGGCCTGATGAAGTTCACGCAGAATTTCGCCATTCCGTGCCTGCTGTTCACGGCCATCGCCCGGCTTGATCTGGGGCCGAGTTTTGACTGGCGGCTTCTGGTGAGCTTCTACACCGGGGCGCTGACGGCTTTCGTGCTGGGCATGGCGGGCGCGCGGGTCCTGTTCGGGCGCGGCTGGGAAGATGCGGTTGCCATCGGGTTTTGCTGTCTTTTTTCCAATTCCGTTCTGCTCGGCCTGCCGCTGACGGAACGCGCTTACGGACCGGACGCCCTGCACTCCAATTACGCGATCATCGCGCTGCACTCGCCCTTTGCCTACGGTGTGGGGATCACCGTGATGGAGGTGGTGCGCGCGCAGGGTCAGACTGGCCCGGCGCTGGTGTCGCGCGTGCTGAAGGCGATGTTTTCCAATGCGTTGATCCTTGGGATTGTTGCCGGTTTCGCGGTGAACCTGTCCGGAACCGTGCTGCCGCAGGTGCTGAACGATGCGCTTGATCTTATCGTGCGCGCAGCGCTGCCTGCGGCCCTGTTCGGGCTGGGCGGCGTTCTGGTCAGCTATCGGCCCGAGGGCGATCTGCGCGTTGTGCTCTTCATCTGCCTGCTTGCGCTGATTGTACACCCGGCCATCACCCGGGGCCTGAGCGCCGCTTTCGATCTGCCGGTCGGGGCCACGCGCTCTGCCGTGCTGACTGCGGCCATGGCGCCGGGGATCAACAGTTACATCTTTGCCTCAATGTACGGCCGTGCGACACGCGTCGCCGCGACGACGGTTCTGGTGGGAACGGCACTGTCGATTGTGACGGTTTCGCTTTGGCTGGGTCACCTGCCGTGAGGCTGGTTAAAGAAATGTAAACGAGACAACGCGCATATGGCCCTATTGCATTCCAGCGCGGAAGCGGGTTCGGTTACTGAAGGTGCAAAACGCGAGACATATGACCACGAACGCGGACCTTGTTGAGCTGCTGAACCGTGTCGCGCAGGACGACAGGGCGGCTTTTGCCGCGCTCTATGCCGCGCTCGAGAAACCGGTTTTCAGATTTATCGCCTCAAAAATGAACGATTTCAGTGAGGCAGGCGACATACACCACGACGTCTTCATGGAGATCTGGCGCAGCGCCGGACGCTTCGAGGGGAAGTCGACTGTGAAAACTTGGGTATTTGGCATAGCGTACAGGAAAACGATGGACTATTTTCGCAAACATGCCCGCATAGATCTTACGGACGAACTCGACGAACAGGTCGATGAAAGCCCGAATCCCGAGATGTGTCTTGCGGCCAGCGAGAATGCGGCTCATCTGCATTTTTGTCTTGATACGCTGAAGCCCCAGCATCGGTCTGCCGTGGAACTGGCCTTTTTCGAGGACATGACCTATGGCGAGATCGCCGAGATCGCGGATGTGCCCGAAGGCACGATTAAGACGCGAATTTTTCACGCCAAGAAACTTTTGTTGCATTGTCTTTCAGATCGAATGGCGGAGGCACGGACATGAACGCGACCCCCGATATGACCCGCGAAGAAGCCGAAGCACTGTTGGTTTTCCTTGCAAACGATACTCTGGAGGGGCCTGAAAGAGCGGCTCTTGAATCAAAGATATCGACCGACCCCACTCTGGCGCGCGATCTGCAGGCGCTGCAGGGGATGCGCGGCACGATGCAGTCACAGGCGATACCCGGTTCTCCGGGGGCGCTTGGTCTGGCGCGTCTGATGCGTGACATCGAGGCGCAGGACAGCTCTGTCGCCCCCGGAATACAGCCTCCGGTGCCTGCCAATCAGCCCTGGGCGCCGCGGCTGTGGAAGGTTGCCGCAGCGGCGCTTCTTGCAGTGGTTGTGGCGCAGGGCTTCATGCTTGGCCGCCAATCGGGCCCGGATCTGCAGCTGGCCAGCGGTGTATCTGCCCCGATGGAAGACGGACCGTCGCTGCGTGTCGGCTTTGTTCCTTCTGCAACAGAAGGGCAGATTCGCGAGATTTTGCTTGATTTGGATCTGCTTATAGTAGATGGTCCCTCTTCGCTGGGTCTGTATACTCTGCAAGCGGTCGATGAAGCGGCACGTCTTGCGGCGCAGGAGGACTTGTCAAACCGGCCAGAGTTGGTCGAAACTGTCCAGTGAGATGCATTCAGTCACATTCGCCACATCATTTCTCGCCGCTCTGACGGCGTGGACCCTGCCACCGCCTTCTTCGACACTGGTGTTGAGTGAGGCGCGTGAGATGTCCTGCGAGACCTGTCTCGCAGGATACAGCACGTTTTTGCCAAGCAAGTTTGTTCCGGAAGGACTGGGCGGGCCTGGCGACGCGCTTGCCTCGGGCAGCACCGCCCCGGACGGCAGCGGTTCGGGCGATGTGATGGCCCCGGGCAGCACAGCCCCCGAAGGGCGTGGCGACACAGCGGCCACGACATCGGGCACAGGTACGGGCACAGGCGCGGCCACGGGCACGGATGGCAGCACGCTGGCCTCGGGCAGCACGGGCCCGACCGGCGCGGATGGCGTGACTGATACAGGTGATGTCATCGCATCAGGCAGCACCGCCCCGGACGGCAGCGGCTCGGGCGATGTGATGGCCCCGGGCAGCACCGCCCCTGAAGGGGACGGCGACACAGTGGCCACGACATCGGGCACAGGTACGGGCCCAGGCGCGGCCACGGGCACGGATAGCAGCACGCTGGCCTCGGGCAGCACGGCCCCGACCGGCGCGGATGGCGCGACCGATACAGGTGATGTCATCGCATCAGGCAGCACCGCCCCGGACGGCAGCGGTTCGGGCGATGTGATGGCCCCGGGCAGCACAGCCCCCGAAGGGCGTGGCGACACAGCGGCCACGACATCGGGCACAGGTATGGGCACAGGCGCGGCCACGGGCACGGATGGCAGCACGCTGGCCTCGGGCAGCACGGCCCCGACCGGCGCGGATGGCGCGACCGATACAGGTGATGTCATTGCATCAGGCAGCACGGCCCCGGATGGCAGCGGGTCGGTTGACGCGATGGCGCCGGGCAGCACAGCCCCCGAGGGGGACGGCGACTCATCGGGCACGGGCACAGGCGCGGAAGACACAACGCTGGCCTCGGGCAGCACGGCCCCGGAAGGGGACGGCGACACAGGTGCCACGACATCGGGCGCAGACACAGGCACAGGTGCGGAAGACACAACACTGGCCTCGGGCATCACCGCCCCCGCCGCGACGGGCACATATGACGAGACGGAAACCGGCGATGACGTGGCGACGGGCAGCACTGCCCCTGTGGCAGAGACGTCCGACGACGGCGCCCCGGCCGATGATCCCGCGCTTGCATCCGCACCGGACGGCGGTGACGACGGTGACGGCGGTGGACCGGGCGGCGCTGTGGGCGAAGAGCCCGACGAAGATTTGCGCCGGGCCGCGGCAGACGTGGTCATAGCGCCCGACGGTACACCGCAATATGTGGCTGTCGTTCCCAGCCAGCAGGTGCCTTTCGCATTGTCCGCGCTGGCAGGTGTCGGCGCGACAGTGTTGGGCCGGAATGAGCTTGGCAATCTCGAGCAGACGATTCTGACAATGGCGTTGCCGCAAGGGTTGTCCCGCGCAGACGCGCGGGCGCTCATGCTCAGCGTTGCGCCCGGCGCGGTGTTTGACATGCATCACATCTATCGCCGTGCTGCGGGACCGCGCGTGTATCACCCGACCATGCTGGGCGACGCCCCGGGGCAGTCCTGCAGTGTGGCGAACCCGGTTCGGGTCGGAATCATTGATGGCCCCGTGGACCCTGTGCATCCGGCGCTGCGGGATGTGGTCATCACGCGGGAAAGCTTCATCGGATCGGACCAGTCACCCGGCACGCCCGGCCACGGCACGGCCGTTGCGGGTCTGATCGCAGGTGGCGCGGCGTCCGGCCCGCTCGCCGGCCTGGCCCCGGGCGTCGAGATCTACTCGGCCGAGGCCTTCGGCATTGGCGAAAGAGGGGACGGCGCAGAACTCTACGCCGTTGCCGAGAGCCTGGACTGGCTGATCGGAAACGGCGTCGGACTGATCAACATGTCCTTTGCGGGCCACGGCAATGACGCCTTTGCGCGGCTGCTGGAATCGGCGCGCGCCAAGGGCGTCGTCATTGTCGCCGCCGCGGGCAATGACCGCAGCGATGCCCCGTTCTTTCCGGCGGCATCGCCGGACACCATCGCGGTAACGGCCGTGGATGCGTCCGGCCGCATTTACCGACGCGCAAACTTTGGAGATCATATCGAGTTTGCGGCGCCCGGCGTTGATCTTTATGTCGCCTGGGGCGATCTGGGCAGCTATCGGTCCGGCACATCGTTTTCCACGCCAGTGGTCACCGCGCTGCTGGCGCGCCAGGCCGCGCAGGGACACGTCACCCTGCAGGACGCGCGCGAGGCTCTGCGCACCGGTGTGCGCGATCTGGGCCCGGGCGGGCGCGACGAAAACTTTGGCTTCGGCCTCGTCCAGTCCGGCGGCTGCTGAGCCGCACAATCAGTCGGTCTGAGGGGGCGCGCCTCCGGTAAAGGCGTTTCCGTCCACGTAGTTGCAGGGCGCCTCCTGCATCTCCAGGTGCAGTCCCGCGCCGGTATAGGGATGGGCGCGCGCGAGGTCTTCGTTGACCTCTATTCCAAGCCCGGGCGCTTCGGGCGCGGCGATGAAACCCGCATCGACGTGAATTGCGCCGCCGATGAGATCGCGATGAAATTCGGTTTCAATCGTTTCCGCCATCAGAATGTTCGGGATTGACACCGCGAAATGGACATTGGCGGCCCATTCCACCGGTCCGGCATAGAGATGCGGTGCCATCTGGGCGTTGTAGACTTCTGCCATAGCGGCGATCTTGCGCGCCTCCCAAAGCCCTCCGACACGGCCCAGAGCAGGCTGCAGGATCGACGCAGCGCCGTCGCGCAGAACGGGGGCAAACTCGGCCTTTGTGGTCAGCCGCTCTCCTGTGGCGACGGGGATGCTGGTGGCCGCTGCCACGCGTGCCATCTGCGCCACGTTGTCCGGAGGAATGGGCTCTTCGTACCAAAGCGGCGCAAATGGTTCGAGCGCGCGCGCAAGGCGGATCGCACCGCCCGTCGTGAATTGACCATGCGTCCCAAAAAGCAGATCGGCGCGATCCCCGACCGCGTCGCGGATCGTTTTGCAGAACGCAACGGACAGCGAAATGTCTGTCAGCGCCGGCATGTGCCCGCCCCGGATTGTGTAGGGGCCGGCGGGATCGAACTTGATCGCGGTGTACCCGCGCTCGACGCAATCACGCGCACTGTCCGCCGCCAGATCCGGCGAGGTCCAGAACGTGTGGATGTCATGGTGCGGCCGGGGGTACAGGTAGGTGTAGGCGCGTATCCTGTCATTCATGCGCCCCCCCAAAAGCGCCCAGACAGGGCGCCCGCGCGCCTTGCCCAGGATGTCCCAGCAGGCAATCTCCAGCCCGGAAAACGCGCCCATCACCGTCGGATCGGGTCGTCCTGTGAACCCGGCTGAATAGGCGCGGCGGAACATCAGTTCGATGTTTTCAGCGCTCTCGCCCTGCATATGACGCGCAAACACGTCCTCGATCACATGGCGCATCGCGTCCGGACCCACGGAAGACGCATAGCACTCGCCCCAGCCGGTTATCCCGTCACGGGTCGTCACCTTGACCAGAATCCAGTAGCGACCGCCCCAACCTGGCGCCGGGGGGGCGGTGACGATGATATCAAGATCCTGAAGTTGCATTGAACTCTCCTGGGTTTGGCAGAGTCTGAACAGACCGTCCCGGACCATCGTGTCGCGATTGTGGCCCGGGCTTCAACGCGGAAAACGACCGGTTTCTGCCCGTTTTCGCTCGGCCGACGTCACGGCGCCCGAAAAGACGAAACGCGCGGCAAGAGCAAGAAGACACGCCGCCAGAAACGGCGCGCCCGGCATGTAGACCGGGGTATTCTGCGCTGTGAATGCGGAAAACAGTGCCGTCATGGCCAGGGGCGTGACAATCATGGCCAGAGCCGCGACAGAGGTGAAGATGCCCTGCAACTCACCCTGTGCGTTCTCCGGCGTGCGCTGGGACATGATGGCCTGAAGCGCAGGCACCGTCATCGCCGCGAGGGCAGCAAAGGGTATAAGCACAAGCGCGGCCAGGCCGTTTTGCAAAAATGCAAGGATCGCAAAAGACCCCGCGGCCACCCATAGACCAGTCAGAACGGTCGACGCCTCGCCTCTGCGCGCGATCATCACCCGGATCAGCCAGCCCTGGACCAGCGCCATTGCAATGCCGAACACCGCCAGCGACACGCCGATCATCGCCGGATCCCAGCCAAACCGGGCGATCGTGAAAAATGACCAGATGGCCGGATAGGTCGTGAAGGCCAGATGATAAAGCAACAGCACGATCAGCAACCGCCCCAATCCGGGATGCACCCTGATCTGTTGCAGGGCGCCGAAGGGATTGGCGCGCGCCAGCGAAAACCCGCGCCGCTTTTCAGGTGGAAGACTCTCACGCAAGATATAGTAACCAAATATAAAATTTGCCATGGCAAGCGCGGCTGCGGCGTAGAACGGTGCGCGGTGATGCCATTCGCCCAGCACGCCGCCAACCGGTGGGCCCAGAACGAACCCCAGGCCGAGCGCGGCGCTGACCAGTCCGAATCCGGCGCCGCGGGCGTCCCGGGTGGAGGTGTCTGCCATATAGGCGGCGGCCGTCGATTGCGTGGCCGCGGCGATCCCGCCCACAATCCGGCCGGCAAGCAGCAGCCAGAGACTGCCCGCCACGGCCATCACAAGATAATCCGCAGCCATCACAAACAGCGACACAAGCAGCACCGGCCGGCGGCCAAATCTGTCAGAGATGTTCCCCAGCAGAGGGCCGAAGAGAAACTGCATGAATGCAAAGCTTGACGACAGGACCCCGCCCCAGAGCGCGGCCGAGGCAAGTCCGCCACCGGTCACGTCCCGGATCAGCTCGGGCATGACCGGAATGATCAGGCCGATCCCCATCGCGTCGATCATAACCGTGAACAGAATGAAGAGAACAGGCGGTGTGATCTTCATGGCCCCTCGGCACGGCGGTCCCGGCGTGAGTTTAGCCGCGCGGCCGTAGCAGGGGAAGCCGACATCGCACGCGCAACGCGATATCGGGCAGTGCGCGCACGATCCGGCGCGCACGCGCTAAACATCGCAGACCACTCGTCGGATCTGCAAAGTGCCGCGGCCGCGCGCGTTTGTCCTGCACACAAGGGTTGCGGCGGACGCAGGCGTTCCGGGGCAGGGGTGACACCCGGATCCGCTTGCCTGTCCTGCACGCACTGCACGCGGCGCGTGCCCGCCGCCGCGCCGACGGTCTCCGGCCGGTATGATCTGCGGCGATCCCGACATATCGTGTTAGCGGTGGCCCACATCGGTCAGGAACGAGACCAGCAACCGGGCATAGGCCTCCGGATGCTCGACGCAGGGCAGATGACCCGTGCGGCGCATCAGTTCGAAACGTGCACCGGGGACAAGACGCAGTGTTTCGCGCACCAGATCGGGGGGCGTCGCCCCGTCCTCGGATCCGGCGATGCCCAGTGTGGGCAGGCGCAATGCGCTGGTGGAGGCATAAAAGTCCGTTCCTGCAATTGCCGCGCTCACCCCGATATATCCGGCATCGGGCTGACGCGTCAGCATGTGGCGCCATTGGTCGACATCGCCACCGGCCCGGAAATCCCGCGAGAACCAGCGCTCCAGGATCGCCTCGGCGATGGCGGCGATCCCGCCCTGCGTCACCGCGTCGATCCGGTCGCGCCACATCGCCGCATGTCCGATCCGCGCGGCGGTGTTCGACAGAACCATGGCGTGAACAAGATCCAGCCGCTTGGCGGCAAGACCCTGCGCGATCAGCCCCCCCACCGACAGACCGACGAACACGCATGACGTGATGCCCAGGTGATCAATCAGCACTTCGGCATCGCGCACCAGTGCGCCCATCGCGTAGGGCGGATCCGGCACGCTGGTCCCGCCATGGCCACGTTTGTCGTATCGCAGAACGCGATACCGGTCTGGCAGACAGGACATCAGCGGATCCCACATGTGCAGATCGGTCCCGAGCGAATTGGCAAAAACCAGCACCGGCCCGTCATCCGGCCCGTCAAGCCTGTAGTTTACGGTTATCCCGTTGAGCTCTGCCTGGGGCATGGGCGCTTCCCTTCTTCACGCCGGCCTGAGGCGCTTCACGACACACCGGACCCACACGTTGTCGCAAGATCCTCCGTCCGGCTTCATCTTTCTTCAAATACCCGCAATCCCGCCGCCGGCCCCGCGTGCACCGCGCGGTCAGTGAGACACGATCACCAACCCGGCCAGAATCAGCCCGCCCCCTGCCATGTCGCGCCGGGACAGCCCTTCGCCGATGCTGTAGGCATAGGCCAGAACGATCAGTGTCTCCAGCGCAATGATGATAAGATAGAGCTCGCTCAGCGAAATAGAACGCATCAGCACGACCTCGGCCTGCGTCGCGGCAACAAAGCCCAGAACGATCAGACCAAGCGCGAGCGCGGTCCAGTCCGCAGAGGCGAGTTTCATCCCGATGGTGGCGAGGCCGTATCCCACGGCGGCGGCCACGGCCAGGGCCAGTGGCTTGATGGCAACAAAATCCATATGCTCAATTCCTTTTGCCCCCCGTCGCGCGAAGGGCGTAAATAAAATCAATGCGTTTCCGTCTGATACCGAAGCACAGTGTGGATCGCATGTGCGGACCGCGCGAGTGTCGCGGACGTTTCGACATGGCTCTGTGATCCGACAAACAGCCGACACGTTTAAAAAACACGTATGCCGGGAAGGTATCAGAGATTGAGAGTCGCAATAAGCGAAAAAGCCACATGAATTCACGACATGCGGATATGCGCCATGATCTGCCCGTGATCCGAAGCAAGCTTGTTGTAGGGGGCCTCCGGATGCGCGCCATCGGTCAGATGGTCGTTGAGCACGCTGAAATAGGTCATTTCGCCAATGCTGCCGGGGGTGCCGGGCAGGAAGTGGCGCGACAGAAAGATCTGGTCGATCGAGTCGTAAACGCCGCCGAATGATGCGGTATAGACCATGTCGCGCAGGGACTTGCGCACAAAGATCTTTTCGGCGGAGTGCAGGCGCAGGCGCTCGATTTCCTCGGTGATGGCGGCATTTTCCTCGGCCGAGTAGCGATCACCGCCGTCCGTGGCGTCGTGGCGCAGCATCCAGGCGTAATTTTTGAAAGGCGTCTCCCCCGCGATGATCTCCGACGACACCGCGTCTTCGCCATCGTTGAAATCACCCAGCACCAGCACCGGTCGGTCGTCGGACAGCTCGGCCACGACAGCGCGGCGCAACACCCAGGCTTCCGCCATGCGCCGCACCGCGGCCCGCAGGCTGCCCAGCCCGCGCCCCAGAGCGTCATAGGCCGTCAGATCCGCTTCGGGGGCGTAGGCGCCATCAGGCGGCACCATGTATTCGCCGAGCTTGGATTTCAGGTGACAGTTGAACACGGTGATCTCGCGTCCCCCCAGCGAAATGCGCACCTTCTGGATCGGGCGCGACACACGGCGCAGGGTAAAGTGACCAGCCGCGTCCTGCGCCAGGCCGCGCACGGGCGGAAAGGCAATGTCCAGCGGCGGGTCAAGATCCTGAACACGCTCGGGTGTTCCCACGACGCCAGGGCGCGACAGCAGGGCCAGACCGGGGCGGCGGGCGCCGGGCTCGCCCGTATCCGCCGCGTTCGGGGCAAACACCAGCGTCGCCTCGTCGTAGGGCGTCACCTTCAGTTTCCGGAAAATCGCCTTGCGGCGATGGCTCTGGCCCGGGGCCGGGATCGTGGCGGCGTTCAGTGCGCGGGCGCGGCGGCTGGTTTCGTCGATCACGTCGCGCAGGGCCGCCTGGTCAAAGATCTCCTGAAAGCAGACGATATCGGCATCCAGCGACAGCAGCTGATCCGCCATCCAGTCCTTTTTCCAGGCGTATTCCTCCGGCGAGTAGCTTTGAAACCGATAATACTCCTGACCCGGGCCGATCAGGTTTTTGACGTTGAACGAGGCGATCGTAAAATCCGTCATGACGGATCCAGCGTGGCCAGCGCGCGGGCAAAGGTCCCGGCGTCGACATTTCCGCCCGAGATCGTGCAGATCACGGTATCGCCCTCGACCTCATCGCCGTGAAAGAGCGCGGCGGCCAGGGCGGCGGCCCCGCCCGGTTCGGCCACCAGCTTAAGGCGCTGAAAGACCAGCGCCATAGCGCGCAGGCATTCGTCCTCCGTGACGACCAGACCGGGGCCGCAAAGTCGTTTGAGGATCGGAAAGGTGATCTGCCCCGGCGCCGGGGTCAGGATCGCATCGCAGATGTTGCCGGAGATACAGGCGTTGGTCTCGATCCGGCCGGATTGCAAGGACCGGGCCACGTCATCGAACCCCTCGGGCTCTACCGGGCGGGCGCGCAGACCCGGCGCGTCGGCCTCCAGCGCCAGTGCAATGCCCGAGGTCAGTCCGCCACCGCCGCAGCAGACCAGCACCTGCGCCTCGGACAGGCCAAGCGCGCCGGCGTCTGCGGCAATCTCCAGCCCGCAGGTGCCCTGACCGGCGATGACCTGCGGCTCGTCATAGGGCCGGATCAGAGTCATGCCGCGCTCGGACCGAAGAGCCTCGCCCAGGGCTTCGCGGCTTTCCCCGCCCGCGCGATCGTAAAGCACGACCTCGGCGCCCAGGGCACGGGTGTTGTCAATTTTGAGCTGCGGTGCGTCCCCGGGCATGACGATCACCGCGGGCACGCCGAATTCCCGCGCAGCCAGCGCCACGCCCTGCGCGTGATTGCCGGACGAATAGGCCAGTACGCCGCGCGCGCGGGTCGCGCAATCCAGCGCGGAGACGGCAGAGCGGCCGCCGCGATACTTGAAACTGCCGGTATGCTGCAGGCACTCGGGTTTGACGAAGACACGCCGGCCCGCGATCTCGTCGAGGAAGGGCGAACTGAGCAGCGGGGTATGGCGGGCGTGTCCCTTGAGGCGGTCCGCCGCGGCGCGGATCATGCCGATATCGCTCATGATGCCTCTCCCAGCAGGCGGTGAATGACGTCCAGCGCCTCGGGTTCGTCGAGAAACGGAACATGGCCGCGACCGGGCACCGTCGCGGTGATCATGCCGTCGTGGCGGGCCTGCATCCTTGCCAGGGTTTCGGCGGACAACAGGTCGGAATTGGCGCCGCGAATGGCGCCAAGGGGCAGTCCGGCAAGCGCATCGAAAAGCTGCCACAGATCGGGGGCCTTGGCCGCGCCCGCCTGACCGATCATCGCATCGCGCAATCGCGCATCGTAGCGGATGCGCAACCCGCCGCCGGGCTCTTCGGCCCACATGAATCCGGCCTGTTCGCGCCACCGCGCCAGCGGGACATCCGGAAAGCAGGCGGCGTATCCTGTGTGCAGCGCTTCGGCGGCGCTGTCGAGATCGGGGTAGGGCGGGGTCTTGCCGACATAGTCCATGATCCGGTTCAGTCCGGCGGTGGCAACCTCGGGTCCGATATCGTTGAGCACCACACCGGCCAGCCGCGCCTTGTGGCCATGGGCCAGTACCATGGAAATGAGCCCGCCACGTGATGTGCCCAGAAGGGTCGTGCGCCCGATGCCCAGATGGTCGAGAAGTTCGATGCTGTCCTGTGCTTCGCGCAGGATGCTGTAGGTCATGAAATCCTCGGCATAATCCGACTGACCTCGCCCGCGATAGTCAGGGCGGATCACCCGGTGCCCCGCCAGGTGCGGCATCACAAAGCTGAAATCGGCACTGTTGCGTGTCAGTCCGGCAAGGCACAGAACCGGCGGGCCGCTGCCCTCGTCCTCGAAATACAGCGAGAGCCCGTCGGACGAGGTGAACCGCGGCATCAGATGGCGTGCTCCGGAATGGTTGTCAGATCGGTCAGCGTCCGGTTCGGGCGGGCCGGCATCCGGTCGACGGGTTCGCCTGCGCGATTGACCCAGACGGTGTTGAATCCGTAACCCGACGCGCCGGCGGCATCCCATCCGTTGGACGAGACGAACAGAACCTCGTCGGGCGCGCAGCCGAATCGCTTCCCCACCAGTTCATAGACAACACGGGCAGGTTTGAAGATGCCGACAGATTCGACTGAAAGCACATCGTCCAGCAGATCCGCGATCCCCGCCGACCGGACCGCATCCTCAAGCATCGCAGGCGAGCCGTTGGACAGGATCGCGGTGGCCCTTCCGGCGGTCTTGAGCGCGCGCAACATGTCGGGAACTTCGGGATAGGCGTCGAGTTCGCGGTAAAGCTGCAGCAGGCGAGTCCTGAGATCCGCATCACCGTGCAGCCCCTCTGCCTCCAGCGCCCAGTCCAGCCCGTCCTGTGTGACCTGCCAGAAATCCGCATGTTCCCCGGTGATTGCCCGAAGCCATGTGTATTGCAGCTGTTTCAGGCGCCAATGACTGGCGATGGCGGGCCACTGGGCGGCAAACGCGTCCCGCCCCGGTTCGGCGGCGGCGGTGCGGGCGGCGGCGGCCACGTCAAAGAGCGTTCCATATGCGTCGAAAATGCAGGTCGTGATGGGCATGGGGCGTGCCTCCAGGTCTTCGATGGCGGCAGACTGGCACGGAAGCGCAGGGGGGAAAAGGGGGCGTTGCACTGCGCGCGCCCGGGACGAGATCGGGTGTGTCTTGCGGCAGACCTTCGCTTCGCGATCCGGGCGTCGTCCGCGAGCTCTGTGATGGCCCGTCGCGTGCCGGCACGCCGGACGGCGAGGCTCATATTTCCAGCAGAACGGCGCCCTGACGCCCGGATGACATCACCCGGTCCTGCGCCTCGGCGCAGGATGCCAGGGGAAGCACGGTGTCGATCTGCGGCTCAAACGCGCCTGCGCCCAGGGCCATGTGCAGACGGGAGATTGCGGCATTCCGTTCCCTGTCGGGAAGAATATAGATCAGCGTTATGTCGATCTTCAGCGCCTTGAACAGGAACGGACCAAAGGGCAGGGACGGGGTCATAGCCTTGCCCGAGCCATAGGTGGCGATGGTACCGCGCGGCTTCATCACGTCTGCCAGCAACGCTGCGTTCTGGCCGAACTCAACTTCGACGGCGCGGTCAATGCCTTCGGGCGCGGCGTCGGCGATGATCCGGGCAAGATCGGGGTCCGCATAATCTAGGACCAGATCGGCTCCGGCTGCGCTGACCCTGCCTTTCGCGGCGGCAGAGGCCGTGGCGATGACCCGCGCGCCGCCCCAACGCGCCAGTTGCACCGCATTGTGTCCGACCGCGCCCGCGCCGCCCGAGATCAGCAGGGTCTGCCCTTTGACGTCACCGCCGCCGAACACCGTATGCGCCGCCGTCAGACCGGGAATGCCCAGACAGGCCCCGATCTTCAGATCCGGACCCCCGGGCAAAGGCACCGCCTGGTGTGCCGACAGGGCAATGTAGTCTGCCGCAGTGCCAAAAGCGCGCTGCCACTGGCCATTCCAGATCCAGACGCGCTGACCGATGCGCGAGGCGTCGACGCCTTCGCCTACCGCCTCGATCACGCCTGCGCCGTCGGAATGCGGAATGATGCGATCATACGCCGGTTTCCTGACGCCCGGACGCGCACCGGCCCGCGCTTTGGCGTCCGACGGGTTGACGCCGGAAAACGCAAGCCGCACCAGAACCTCACCCGTGCCGGGCGCGGGGCGATCGACCGTTTCAAGTTTCAGGACATCCTGCGCAGATCCGAACCGGTCATAGCAGATTGCACGCAAAGGAGTTTACTGTGCCTTGCGCCGCAGGCGGATCACCACATCGACGCTGGCGATTTCAGCGCCTTCGGGTGCATCGGGTAGCCGGCTGATTTCCAGTTGCTCGGCCGGTGCGTCGGACAGACGGTTTTCGTCTTCCCAGTAAAAATGCGGGTGGTCATGCGTGTTGGTGTCGAAGTAGCTTTTCGAGCCGTCCACGGTCACTTCCTGCAGCAGTCCGGCATCGCAGAACGCGCGCAGCGTGTTGTAGACCGTCGCCAGAGACACGCTTTCGCCGTACTCCCGGACCGCTGCAAAGAGGCTTTCGGCCGTGACATGTCTGTGATGGCCGTCGCCGACGAGAAGAGTCGCCAGAGCGAGCCTTTGGCGTGTCGGTCGCAATCCCGCGCCCGCCAGCCATTCTGTCCCACGTGAGTTTCCCTGCGCGTCTGACATCTTCACTTACCCGGTTACCCCAACCATATAGGGCCTGCACGGGGGCGATTTCAATCATTTTCGCCCTCTTCAGCCGCAGCGCAGAGACGCGCTGGCCTTGCGCGCAGCTTTTGCGCGGTGTTAGAGGGGCTGGCAAGATGAAGGAATTTGGAAGGGCTTACCCCTGATGGCAGGATTTCCGAGCAGTTTCGACAAGCCAGAGCTGCTGAAATGCGCCCGCGGAGAGCTTTTCGGCCCGGGCAACGCGCAATTGCCAGAACCGCCCATGCTGATGATGGACCGGATCACCGAGGTCAGCGCCGATGGCGGCGCGCATGGCAAGGGGCATATCATGGCCGAGCTCGATATCAGCCCGGAGCTGTGGTTTTTCCCGTGTCATTTTCCCGGCAACGAGGTGATGCCGGGCTGTCTGATGGTGGATGGGTTGTGGCAGCTTTGCGGGTTCAATCTGGGCTGGCGCGGCTGGCAGGGGCAGGGCTTTGCGCTGGGTGCGGGCGAAGTCAAACTGTCAGGCATGGTGCGGCCGGACCGCAAACTGGTGACCTATGACGTTCAGTTCACGCGCGTCATTGACCGGCGTCTGAAAATGGGTGTTGCAAACGGGATCGTCAGGACCGACGGTGACGTGGTGTGCGAAGTCCGCGACATGAAGGTGGGATTGTCGCAGGCCGCAAGCTGACGAACGGGAACACGGCCCGCCCCGGTCCGGGCGGTCCGCGAAACTATCGGGGAAACAACATGCGACGCGTCGTGGTGACCGGACTGGGTGTGGTTTCGAGCATCGGCAACACCGCCGGAGAGGTGCTGACCTCGCTGCGCGCCGGACGCTCTGGTGTCACAGCCAACACTCAGATGGCGGAACACGGGTTTCGCAGCCAGATCGCGGGCGATCTGAAAATTGATCCCGCCGCGCATGTGGACAAGCGCACGTTGCGTTTCATGGGGCCGGGCGCGGCCTATGCCTATATTGCTATGCAGCAGGCGATTGCCGACAGCGGGCTTGAACCCGACGAGATATCAAATCCGCGCAGCGGGCTGGTGGCAGGGTCGGGCGGGCCGTCGACCTCGGCAATGCTGGCGGCGCACCAAACCGTTCTGCAGACCGGCGCCACCAAGCGGATTGGCCCGTTCGCGGTGCCCAAGACAATGTGCTCGACGGTTTCGGCCAATCTCAGCACCGCATTCCGGATCAAGGGGATCAACTACTCGATCACCTCGGCCTGTTCGACGAGTCTGCACTGCATCGGCAATGCGGCGGAACAGATCATGATGGGCAAGCAGGACGTGATGTTCGCGGGCGGCGGCGAAGAGCTCGACTGGACGTTGTCCTGCCTGTTCGACGCCATGGGCGCCATGAGCTCCAAGTTCAACGACACGCCGGAAAAGGCGAGCCGTGCGTTCGACACCGATCGCGACGGCTTTGTGATTTCCGGCGGCGGCGGGATTGTCGTGCTAGAAGACCTTGAGCACGCCAGGGCGCGCGGGGCGCGGATCTATGCGGAAGTCACCGGCTACGCCGCCACCTCGGACGGACATGACATGGTGGCCCCCTCGGGCGAAGGCGGGGAGCGCGCGATGCGGCTTGCCCTGGATCAGCTTCCCGAAGGACGTCGGGTGGGCTACATCAACGCGCACGGCACCTCGACACCCGTGGGCGATGCAGGAGAGGTGGCCGCGGTCCGGCGGATCTTTGGCGAGGGCGCGGTGCCCCCGATCTCCTCGACCAAGTCGATGACAGGCCACAGCCAGGGGGCCGCCGGCGCGCAGGAGGCCATTTACTGCTTGCTGGCGCTGGAACACGATTTCATCATCCCCTCGATCAATGTCGACACGCTCGACCCGGATATTCAACCCGGCGAGATCGCAACAACCCGCGTCGATCAGGCCGGGCTCGATACGGTGATGACCAACAGTTTCGGTTTTGGCGGCACGAACGGGTCCATGCTGCTCAGCCGGTTTGACGGGTAGGTGACAATGATGACAGGCTTGCAGGGTCAGCGCGGGCTGATCATGGGGGTGGCAAATGACCGCTCGATCGCATGGGGCATTGCCAAGGCAATGCACGCCGCGGGGGCGGAACTGGCCTTTACCTATCAGGGTGAGGCGTTCGAAAAGCGTGTCGAGCCGCTGGCCGCTTCGGTGGGTTCCGACATCCTGCTGGATGTGGATGTGACCGATGACAGCACGCTGGACGCGGCGTTCTCTGCGTTGCAGACGCGCTGGAGCAGGATGGACTTTCTGGTCCATGCAATTGCATTTTCGGACAAGTCCGAATTGTCGGGGCGCTTCCTGAACACGAGCAGGGGGAACTTCAAGCACTCGATGGATATTTCGGTCTATTCCTTCATCGAAGTGGCGCGCCGGGCCTATCCGATGATGAAGGATGAGGGTGGAACGCTGATGACTCTGACCTATCAGGGGTCGAACCGCGTGGTGCCCAACTACAACGTCATGGGCGTGGCAAAGGCCGCGCTGGAGGCCGCAACGCGGTATCTGGCCAACGATCTGGGGCCGGACGGGATCAGGGTGAATGCCATCTCGCCTGGCCCGATGAAAACGCTGGCGGGCGCAGCCATCGGCGGCGCGCGCCGCACCTTTCGCCACACCGAGGAAAACGCGCCGATGCGGTCAAACGCCACGTTGGAGGCGATCGGCGGCACGGCGGTCTATCTGGCCTCGCAGGCTGGGGCGTGCACCACCGGCGAAGTGATCCGCGTCGATGGCGGGTATCACGTGCTTGGGATGCCACAACCCGATAATCTGTAAGTCCGGCCGGATTTCGACCCAGCCTTTGCCACAGATTCGCCACGCTCCGCGTCAACATGGCGGTTATGAACACGACCCGCTCTCCGCTTGAACTCCGCCTTGAGCGTCGCGATGCCCGCATTGCGTCCGCACGGCGGCTGTCCCGACTGTCTGTTTACGCGCTCTTTGCCTGTACGCTCGCCGCGATCTGGCAGGAACGCACGCTTGCGCCGCCGGTGCATGACGGCATGATCGTTCTGGTAGATCAGGCGGTTACCTTCATCTACGAAAGCGAAGGCAGCGGATACTCGACCGCCATGACCGGACTGGGAGGCGGCGCGGACGGGTCGCAGTACGGTCTGATCACGGATACCCTGCTGAAGCTGCGCAACTGACGCACGCATCACCGACCCAACCCGACCCTGATCTGAAACAGGGCGGCCCGCGCATCATGCGTGCCGCCGCTGCAGGCTACATCCAGCTGGCCGGGACATAGGCGTAGGCGTCGCCTGCACGGACAAACTGGCCCAGACCGGGGAACGGCACGTGGGTGGCCGCGACAATCAGATTGTCCGCCACGGCGCGATCAAACACACGGCGCCGGGATACAGCGGCTTCGGCCGGGTCTGTGTCAAACCCGAAACCCACGTCGGGCAAGGCTGTGTGCAGAACGGAATTGTGCAGCGAATCGGCCACCATCCAAAGCTGTCTGTCGCCGCCGTCGATCTGCACCAGCGCATGACCGGGCGTGTGGCCGGGGGACAGCTCCATCGTGATGCCGGGCGCCACCTCGGTCCCCGACGCGACAGGGCGCAGACGGTCGCCATAGGCGGCATAGACACTCTGGGCCAGTTGAAAGAGGCCCTGAGCTTCGGCGGGGGCCCGAGCCATCATTCCGGCATCGCCCCAGAACGCGTATTCCTCGTTGGTGATCACCACCTCTGCTTCGGGGAAGGTTGCCGCGCCGTTCCGGATCATCCCGCCGATGTGATCCGGATGCGCATGCGTCACGATGATCAGGGTCACATCCGCGGGGTCGACGCCCAATGCGTCAAGTGCAGCCGGGACCCGCCCGAGACCCGGGCCCAGAATGTCGACATCGCCGAGACCCGAATCGATCAGGATCGTCTGATCCTCCGACTGCAGAAGAAACGCAGTGACGGGCGCGGGCATTGCGTCTCCGGCGATCCCGCCTGCCGCCAGCGCAGCATCAATCGCGGCGCCGTCCCCCATGAACATTCCCTTGTGCAGGGGGCCCATGCCGTCGAGGAGTGCCGTGATGCGATACCGGCCAAGCGGTGCATCGAACAGCGCAGGCGCCCGCCCGGACGCTGCTTCGGCCCGGGCGGGGGCCGTCTTTGCGCTCAGCAGGGCAGGCGCGGAAAGGGCCGCGATACCAAAGTGGCGACGTGTCAGGCGTGTCATAGGGGTCGTCCTTCTAAAGATCGTACACGAACAATTCGTATACGAAAATATGAATGTCAACCCTTTCGTAAGCGACGCAAACCGTTTATCCTTGCGACAATGACCCGGCAGACAAATCTCCTCGATCTCAAGAACCTGTTGTGTTTCAACATTTATTCGTTGAATCGCAGCTTTTGCCGGTTCTATGCGTCTGCATTTTCGGAAACCGGCCTGACCTATCCCAAGTTCGTGATCCTGATGGCGCTGGACTCTGACGGGCCGATGTCGGTTTCCGACCTGTCGGCCCGCGCCGCGGTTGAGGCCAACACGTTGTCGCCGCTGCTGAAGAAAATGGCCGAGTTCGGAACAATCTCGCGCCATAGGGCAAAGGACGACGAACGCCGCGTCGAGCTGGACATCACTCCGATGGGGCGACAGATCCTGGACCAGGCCCGGGATGTCATTGCCAAGGGATTCGCGGAGCTTGATATCGACCCCGCGCGCATGGCCGAGGCGATGCGCTTTCTGGAAGACGCCCGTGCGAAGGTGGATCAGGCCAGTCCCGGAAAGCTGCGCCTCGACGCGCCTCCATGATCCTGCGCACCCGGCGGGGCGTGCGCGCTTTGCCGATCTGCCGGCGCGGCCGGGTCAGCCGCGTTCTACGTTCGACCGGTGGCCCGCGGGACGCGCGCGCAGGATGCCGGCACCGCCCGGATCTTGCCTGAAAGGGCCGGTCAGGGTCAGGGCCGGCCCTTTCAGAACCACTGACCGGGCTCCATCAGACCCAGATCAAGCAATTGTCGGGAATGCCATTCGAAGCGGGTCGAGGTGTGGCAGCGAAAGTTGTGAATGTCGAAGGTCGAGCCAGGGTTGCTTTTCAGCGCCTTGGCGGCGCGAAAGCTGGCCACCGTGGCGGTCAGATTGTGGTGCCACGGACAGGCGTAAGTGTTCATTTCCTCGTCATTGAAGGTGTGATCGCGGCGCAGCTCAAGCCCCGGTTTGGCGCGAAACAGCGAAATGCGGTCGATCTTGCGCCGATCGGGCGGAATATGCTCTTCATACCGCCAGCGCAGGCCGCCGTGAAAATCAAGCTGCCGGACCTTGGCCTGTCCGGGATTGTCCGGGTCGGCCCGCGACAGCGCATAATATCCCGACTTGTCCAGATGGGCGTCCTCCAGCGAAACCGCGTTGGGACATGCGTCCAGATCCCCCGCATAGAGGTCCACCACATAGCTCAGCATGGCGTCGCGTCGTTCCTCGCTGTGAAAGCGCAGCATTTCACTGACAGTTCGGGTCTCGCAGAACGGGAAGAACAGATATTCCGCGTTGAAACAGTAATACATCCAGAGGCCCGGACCGGCCGCGATCACCTTGTTCACGGTCGTGACATAATCGTCGCCGTTCGCGCGATCATGGGTCACGCGCAAGACCTTGCGGGTAACATCGGGTGCAAGCTTGAACGGCGCGGGCATCAGGGCGATGACCGGATCAAATCCGGTGTCGATGTGATGACGCAGCGTTGAATCGACTTCAACCTCGTCCTCAATGAAGACAAGCGCCACAGGCCCTTTGGCCAGCCCGTGCGCCTTGTCCGACAGAACCTTGTCAAGGTTGGGATACTGCATCGAAGTCCCTGTTCTTTAACGCAACCGTCCGATATATGCACAGCGATTGCAAGACAGCAGCGCCGCGCGAAGCAAAGGACCGGACCCGTGAACAAGCCCAATACCAAAAAGCTGTTCATAAAAACCTACGGCTGCCAGATAACCTGGAATTGATCACACATGGCCACATCACCAGAGATCAGAACTGCCATCCGATTGCTCGAAGTTTTCAGAGAGGTAGACCCCGAGATAACCCTACCTAGTATGTTGGCCTTTCTCTACTCAGTGGAGGAGGACAACAGGCCCGGTAACCAGATGGCTGTTTCAGAACGTCTCGGGATGGCCGGATCAACCGGATCACGCGCGGTTAGTTATTGGCATGACTATAAGAAGCCGCGCGTCCCCGGCATGGACTACATAGAGCGCGTCATCAACCCCGACGACAGACGATACAAGACCATCGTCCTGAACCAGAGGGGCATGAAGTTCGCGGAGAAGATTGAGGAAGCAATAAGTGGCTCTCCCAAGAGGTAACAGTTGGCAAGGCGGGGTGAAGATGCCGGACGGTTCATACCCCCGTCGGACCTTCCCGACGAAAGCAATGGCGGAGGACTGGGAGAAACAGGCCCGGGATTGCCGGGACCCCAGCCTGACCGTACCTGAGCCGAACTTCAGCCTTGGATGCCACCGCTGTGCCTAGTTCGTTCTATAGGTTTATAGGCGCACCATTTGGCCAGAGCACACCCTGCAGTCTCAGGGCGCCAAACAGCGGGCTGCCGTGACGCTGGTCGACGTATTGCTCGTGTCTCTCGCATGTCGCCCCGTGCGACCAACAATGTCTCCTGGGACAAGCTCCTCGACGTCATGTCCAGAAATGAGATGGATGACGTCGTGCTCTACACGCTGAGGCACACCTGCGCGTCCCGCCCGGCGTAGCGAGGGACGGAACTTATGCGGGTGAAGAACTGGCTGGGGCACGACAACACCAAGACGACCCTGACCTATGCTAAGTTAACGCCCTACGATGTGTTGGGCCTAGAGGAGTTACTCGAATGACTACAGTGATAGCCGTCATCCAACTGGTGAGCGTCCTCGTCGCTCTGGCCTTCGTGGCTGTAGCGGTGTACCTGATCTCGATCCGTAACTTGTAACAATAGAGGACACACCGCGTGTCCCTAGTGTACCTGAGTGATAACTGAGGTGTCCCTGTGACCCTCCCCAGCCATGGAAAGCCTTGTAAATGAAGCGCTTATACATACGAACCTACGGCTGCCAGATGAATGTGTACGATTCCGAGCGCATGGCCGAGGCGATGGGGGATGCGGGGTATGTTGAAACGGACCGTCCCGACGATGCGGACATGATCCTGCTCAACACCTGTCACATCCGGGAGAAAGCGGCGGAAAAGGTCTATTCCGAGCTGGGACGGTTCCGGGCTCTGAAACAGGACAAGCCGGATCTGAAAATCGGCGTTGCCGGCTGCGTTGCGCAGGCCGAGGGTGAAGAAATCATGCGGCGCCAGCCGCTCGTGGATCTGGTGGTCGGTCCGCAAAGCTATCATCGGCTGCCGGAACTGGAGGCGCGCGCCCGGCGGGGCGAAAAGGCGCTGGACACTGAATTTCCGGTCGAGGACAAGTTCGCCGCGCTCAAGGCACGGCCCAAGGCCCGGCGTGCCCCCGCGGCGTTCCTGACCGTGCAGGAAGGCTGCGACAAGTTCTGCGCGTTTTGCGTCGTGCCCTACACGCGTGGCGCGGAGGTCAGCCGCCCGGTGACGCGTATTCTCGATGAAGCGCGTGATCTGGTCGAGCGCGGCGTGCGCGAGATCACGCTTCTGGGGCAGAACGTGAACGCCTATCATGGCGCGGGCCCCGCGGGCGGCGACTGGTCGCTTGCGCGTCTGGTCTGGGCGCTGGCCGAGGTGGACGGGCTTGAACGCATCCGGTTTACGACGAGCCACCCCAACGACATGGGCGACGATCTGATCGAGGCGCATGGGCAGTGTGCGAAGCTCATGCCGTATCTGCATCTGCCGGTGCAGTCGGGCAGCGATTTCATCCTCAGGCGGATGAACCGCAAGCACACGGCCGAGAGCTATCTGAAGCTTGTCGAACGCATCCGCGCCGCGCGTCCCGACATTCTGATGTCCGGGGATTTCATCGTGGGCTTTCCCGAAGAAAGCGAAGCGGATTTTCAGGCCACCCTCGATCTGGTCGAGGCCGTGGGCTACGGGTATGCGTATTCGTTCAAGTATTCGACACGGCCCGGCACCCCCGCGGCGGAACGCGACCAGCTGCCGGAAGAGGTAAAGTCCGAACGTCTGCAACGGCTGCAGGCCCTGATCACGCGCCAGCAGCGCGCCGCGCAGGAGGCGATGGTTGGCCACGAGGTTGGCGTACTGATCGAGCGGGCGGGCCGGCTGGAGGGGCAGATGGTGGGCAAGTCCGATCACCTCCACGCTGTGCATATTCGCGACGCGGATCTCGCGGTGGGCGATCTGGTGCGTGCGCGCATTCTGGAAGCGGGCTCGAACTCGCTGGCAGGTGAAGTGGTGCGTGGCTGATCGCCCGCACTCCATCCCGATACCACAACATCTGGAATTTTTGTTCCCCTGATCCACATTTCTTGGTAATCTATCCCAAATGTGGTGTCGCGCTGCGGTGAGTGTGAGTTGGCCGGGGCCGGGACTCAGGGTGCCAGACTCTTTGGGGGAGCAGACATGGCCAAGCGGATTCAACACACTGTTCTGGCCTGCGCCATATCCTTCCTTGCCCTGTCCACGGCGCTGGCCGTACCAGTCCGGGCACAGACAGCGACCACCACGCTGACCGGCGAACGCTACGTGCCGGGCATATGGGTGGATCCCGATGGCTGCGAACACTGGGTGATGGATGACGGAACCGAAGGATACATGAGCCCCCATCTCGACCGGCAGGGCCGGCCGGTCTGTCACGAGGCCACATTGTGTGGCGTGGTGAATGCCGATCTGACATTCAGGGACGGCTCGGCCCGGATCGGCACCGGCGCGGAACGCGGGCTGCAGGACTTTTTCCGGGCCCGCTCGGCCAGGGCGTTCGTGGTCACGGGCCATACCGACAACCAGGGGGCGGACACGGCCAACCTTCGTCTCTCCATGGACCGGGCGAATGCCGTGGCCGCGATCGGGGCCTCTGTCGGTGCACAGATCAACGACGTGCGCGGCTATGGGGCGCGTCAGCCAAAGTACTCCAATGACACCGAAGCCGGGCGCGCGCAGAACCGCCGCGTCGACATCGTGTGCATCTACTGAAGGGTCTCGCATGACAACGATCAGGATTCTGACCTTGCTCGCCGCCGTCGGCTGTCTTGGCGCGTGCAGCGAGTTGGGCACGAAAGAAGACAAGACCGTGGACCGGGGGTATGACGACAAGAGGCTGCTGGATCTGCGCGCGGGGATCTGGGTTGACCCAAATGGCTGCGATCACTGGATCATTGATGACGGCGTCGAGGGCTACCTGTCGCAGCGGCTTGACCGGCATGGCCGGCCGGTCTGTTCCGGTGTGGCGCCGCCCAACACCGCGACAGGACCGTTCCGGGAGGGATCTGACGTGTCGGGGTCGGTCTGAGCGACATGACCGCGCCGCGCGAGTTTGTGCCGACGTTGCGTTCCGAACCCGGAACAAATGTCCGCAACCCCTTGCGTTGTCCCGCGTGGCTTGGCAGCGTTGGAGCGAAACACTGGACCTTCATGTGACGGAGTAGTGATTGAGTCCCGACGCGCTGATGACATCTGACACCCCGGCCGGCCTCCACGAAATTGTGGTCGAGTTTCCCGACAATTTTCTGCTGATAGATCTGTGCGGCGAGTATGACCGCAACCTTGCCGAAATAGAGCAGGCGCTTGGTGTGCAGATTTTGCGCCGCGGCAACCAGCTTGCCGTCATCGGAGAGGCCGAGGCGGCGGACGCGGCGCGCGACGTGCTGAGCGCGCTCTACCAGCGCCTTGAGCAGGGGCGCAGCGTGGATCGGGGTGACATCGACCGTGAGCTGCGCATGGGGGGCGAAACGCCGGACTCCGATGCGGGCGACCAGCTGGAGATGTTTCAGGGCGGACGGATCGAGATCAAGACCCGCAAGAAACCTGTGGAACCGCGCACAGACGCGCAAAAGGCCTATGTGCGGTCACTGTTTACCAACGAACTGGCCTTCGGGATCGGACCGGCGGGCACGGGCAAGACCTACCTGGCCGTGGCCGTGGGGGTCAGTATGTTCATTGAGGGGCATGTCGACCGTATTATCCTCAGTCGCCCGGCCGTGGAGGCGGGGGAGAAACTGGGCTATCTGCCCGGTGACATGAAGGACAAGGTCGATCCCTACATGCAGCCGCTCTACGACGCGCTGAACGATTTTCTGCCGGCCAAGCAGGTGGCCAAACTGATCGAGGAAAAGCGCATCGAAATCGCACCGCTGGCCTTCATGCGGGGGCGGACGCTGGCCAATGCCTTTGTGGTTCTGGACGAGGCGCAGAATGCCACATCCATGCAGATGAAGATGTTTCTGACGCGTCTCGGCGAAGGCAGCCGCATGGTGATCACGGGGGATCGCAGCCAGATCGACCTGCCGCGCGGCGTGGCGAGTGGCCTGCACGATGCCGAACGCTTGCTGAAATCGGTGCCCAGGATCGCCTTTAACTACTTCACGTCCAAAGATGTGGTGCGTCATCCGCTGGTGGCCGCGATCATCGAGGCCTACGATGCCGACGAGGTGCGCTGAAGGCGCCGGCCATGCCCGTTGAAACCGTAATCGAGGATGAGCGCTGGCAGGCGCTCGGGCTTGCGGCGCTTTCGGACCGGGCCTTTGCGGCCGTGCTGGCGCAGGCGGGCCTGCGGCCCGGGGCGTTTGACGCCACGATACTGGGCTGCGACGACGCGCGAATCGCAGCGCTCAACGACAGCTTCCGTGGCAAGGCGCAGCCCACAAATGTGCTGAGCTGGCCCGGCGCCGATCGCGCGCCCGGACACCCCGGCGCGGTGCCCGCACCGCCCGACCCCCTGCGCGACGCTGAACTTGGTGACATTGCAATCGCGTACGAGACCTGCGTGCGCGAAGCCGGGACTCAGAGCAAATCCGTCGAAGATCACGTCATGCATTTGCTGGTTCACGGACTGTTACACCTGTTGGGCTACGATCACATCCGTGACGCAGACGCCTCTGTCATGGAAGAAACTGAAATCAAGATACTTGGCAAGATGGGCATTTCTGACCCATATTAAGGGTCTGGGCGGCGGCCCCACGACCGGAAAGGACCAATGGGCGACAGCATTGACGACTCCTCTAGGGCAGCGCAGAGCGCGCAGTCCATCCAAAAGGACCCGGAACCACAGGGTGACACCACCCAAACCGAAACGCAGCGCAACGGTCACAAATCCGGATTTCTGCGCAGGATGATCGACTCTCTGACCCCCGCGTCGTTCGATGGCGGGGAGGCCGGAGAGGATGGTGAAGAGACCGCGGCCGATGCAGCGCACGGCCTTGGCAATCTCAGAGCGCTGTCGGTCGAGGATGTGGCAATCCCGAAGACCGACATCGTTTCTGTTCCGATCAACATCAACAAGGACGGGCTGGTCAAGGTTTTTCGCGACAGCGGGCTGACACGTCTGCCCGTCTATGATGGCACGATAGACAGCCCGGTGGGCTTTATCCATCTCAAGGATTTCGCGCTGAAACATGGCTTCAATGGCGGGGGCGGGCGGTTTTCGCTGAAAAAGATGCTGCGCCCACTGATGTTTGTGCCACCGTCCATGCCCATCGGCGTCCTGTTGCAGAAGTTTCAGGCCGAACGCAGCCATATGGCTCTTGTCATTGACGAATATGGCGGTGTCGACGGTCTGGTCACGATCGAGGATCTGATCGAGCAGGTGGTGGGCGAGATTGCGGACGAACACGACGTGGATGAGGGACGATTCTGGTCCGAGGAACGACCGGGATGTTTCGTGGCACAGGCCAAGACCCCGCTGGACGAGTTCGAACTTGCGCTTGGTGTTTCGCTGACCGATGTCGAGAATGTCGACGAAGAAGAGATTGATACACTGGGCGGACTGATCTTCATGCTGCTGGGGCGTGTGCCGGCGCGCGGAGAGATGGTCGAGCATCCCAGCGGAATCGAGATTCAGGTGCTCGATTCCGACCCGCGACGGATCAAGCGGCTGCGGGTACGTGTGCCTGACGCCACCGAGGCCGCTCTGACCTGATTGTTCGGAGCGGGGCCATGACCATATCATCCGCCTTGTCGCAGCGATGGGATGCCGCTCGCCTCTGGCAGAGAATGGCCGCGGCCGCGCTGCTTGGGGCTGTGGCGGCCTTCGGCAACGCGCCCTGGAATGCCTGGCCGCTTAGCATCGTTGCGCTTGCTGTGATTTACGGCACGTTCCGCCATACCACGCGGGCGCGTGACGCGGCGCTTCTGGGCTGTGTTGCGGGGACCGGGTATTTCATGGTTGCCCTGAGCTGGATCATCGAGCCTTTCCTCGTGGATCCGGTGCGGCATGGCTGGATGGCGCCGTTCGCGGTCACGCTTCTGAGTTTCTATCTTGCTTGGTACTGGGCCGGCGCCTTCGCGCTTGCCCGTGCGCTTGGCGGGGGTCCGTCGGCGTTCGCCGGAGCTTTCGTGTTCGGTGAAGGCACGCGCGCCCTGTTTTTCACCGGGTTCGGCTGGGCACAGATCGGGCATGTGCTGATCGACACGCCGCTTTTGCACTATGCCAGTTTTGGCGGTGCGATGGTGCTGTTGCTGATGGTCTGGGCTGTGGCGATGGCGCTGTGGCATCTTGTGGCGCGTCAGGGTGGGGTTATGGGGCCGGCGGCTTTTCTGATCGGGGTGGGGGTGCTCTATGCGTTTGCGCCCTTCCTGCGCCCTGATGCAAGCCCGGACGAGGGCGCGCCGGTGGTGCGCGTCGTTCAGCCAAACGCGCCGCAACACGAAAAGTGGGACCCCGAGAAGATGTCGGTTTTCTTTGACCGGCAACTGCGCTTCACCGGCGCGCAAGGCACGCGCGGTCGTCCCGATCTGGTGGTCTGGCCGGAAACCGCGATTCCCTATCTGCTGTCGGACGCGCCACCGGTCCTCGAAACCATCGCGGCCGAGGCACGGGGCGCCCAGGTTGTTCTGGGATTGCGGCGTTATGACGGGCCGCGGATCTACAACACTCTGATCGTCATGGATGCCGACGGTCTGGTCGGTTCGCTCTACGACAAGCACCACCTTGTCCCCTTCGGCGAGTTTGTTCCCTTCGGTGACCTGATGGCGCGGTTCGGGATCGGTGGCCTGGCGTCAGAGAATGGCCTGGGGTTTTCGTCCGGTCCGGGTCCGGGCGTGGTCGATCTGGGCAAGCTCGGGCGCGCTGCCCCGCTGATCTGTTACGAAGGCATATTCGCCCGCAATCTGCTGAATATGCCAACGCGCGCGGACATGATCCTGATGATCACCAATGATGCGTGGTTTGGCAACGTGTCCGGTCCCTACCAGCATCTCGCGCAGGGGCGTCTGCGTGCGGTCGAACAGGGTTTGCCTATGGTGCGGTCGGCCAATACAGGGATTTCCGCGATCGTGGACGCGTCGGGACAGGTCGTCGCGTCAATCCCGCTGGGCGAGGCGGGCTTTGCCGACGCCGCCCTGCCACCGCCTCTGCCGCCCACGCTTTACAGCCGCACAGGTGACTGGCCTGCATACGCTCTGGCGGTGCTTTTGCTGATCTGGTCTCCGCTCCGGCGGCGCGTCTTGTCTCAAGTTAAGAATTGACGCCGGTTCGGACGGGCAATAAGGAAGCCGAAACGCCGTCACAACGGCTTCCTGGCGTGACGGCTTGACCCTAGTGGAGCACCTTTATGTCCCGAAAGAATTACGTTTTTACCTCTGAGTCCGTCTCGGAGGGGCATCCCGATAAGGTCTGCGACCGGATTTCGGATGCGGTCCTCGATGCGTTTCTGGCCGAGGAGCCGACAGCGCGCGTAGCGTGCGAAACCCTTGCCACCAGCGGCATGGTTGTAGTGGGCGGCGAAGTCGGCCTCAGCGATCAGGAGCGGCTGAAGAACTACATGGGCCGGATCGGTCAGATCGCGCGCGACTGCATAAAAGACATCGGCTACGAGCAGGAAAAGTTCCACTGGAACACCTGCCATGTGCTGAACTTCCTGCATGAGCAGTCCGCGCATATCGCGCAGGGCGTTGACAAGGATGGCGCAGGAGACCAGGGCATCATGTTCGGCTATGCGACGGATGAAACCGACGCGCTGATGCCGGCACCGATCCAGTACAGCCACGCCATTCTGCGCAAGCTGTCCGAGGCCCGGAAATCGGGGGCCGAACCGACGCTGCGCCCCGATGCCAAAAGCCAGATCTCGCTGCGGTACGAAGACGGCAAGCCGGTCGAGGTGACGTCGATCGTGCTGTCCACGCAACACGCCAGCGAGGACCAGTCCAGCGACGACATTCGCGCAATCGTAGAGCCCTACATCCGCGATGTCCTGCCCGACAGCTGGATCAGCGATGCCACCGAGTGGTGGGTGAACCCCACCGGGACGTTCGTGATTGGTGGCCCGGATGGTGACGCGGGGCTGACCGGGCGCAAGATCATCGTTGACACCTATGGCGGCGCGGCGCCGCATGGCGGGGGCGCCTTCTCTGGCAAGGACCCCACGAAGGTGGACCGGTCTGCCGCCTATGCCGCGCGCTATCTGGCCAAGAATGTCGTCGCGGCGGGCATGGCATCCCGGTGCACGATCCAGCTGAGCTACGCGATCGGGGTGGCCAAGCCACTGTCGATTTACGCAGACACCCACAACACCGGCGAAGTGACACCGGACGAGATCGAAAAGGCGGTGTCGTCGGTGATGGATCTGACGCCGCGTGGCATCCGGGAGCATCTTGGCCTGAACCGTCCGATCTATGCACGCACCGCCGCCTATGGCCATTTCGGACGAGAGCCCGAGGCCGATGGCGGCTTTAGCTGGGAAAGGACCGATCTGGTCGAGGCGTTGAAAAAGGCGGTTTGACGCCGGTCCGGGCCGCGGGTCCGCTGGGCCGGCCGGTCTTTCGGCGTCGCGCTTTCGCGGCTGAACCGGTCAGGCTGCACATGTGTGAAGAGCAGGAAAAAGCCAGACATCCGACCGGCGCGCCCTGGCGCAACTTTTACGGTCGCGTCAGAGGCAAGCACCTGCGACCTGCGCAACAGGCCTATCTGGACGAGGACCTGCCCGCGCTGTCACCCGGGCCGGTGGGGTGGGACGTGAACCCCGGGCGTCAACCGCTTGATCTGAAGGCGCTTTTTTCCGGTGCGCCCGTCTGGCTTGAAATCGGTTTTGGCGGGGGCGAGCATCTGGTGCATCAGGCGCATCTCAATCCGGATGTCGGGTTCATTGGCTGCGAGCCTTATGTGAATGGCATTGCCATGTTGCTGGGCAAGTTGCGCAAGACGCCTCTGGACAATATCCGTGTCTATCCGGATGACGCGCGCAATCTGTTTGACGTTTTGCCTGAAAACTCCGTCGAAAAGACCTTTCTGCTGTACCCCGATCCCTGGCCGAAGGCCCGGCATCACCGGCGCCGGTTCGTGACGTCAGAGCATCTTGTTCCGCTGGCGCGCGCCATGCGGCCTGGGGCGGAACTGCGGATTGCCACCGACATCCCGGACTATGTACGCCAGACCCTGCAGGAGGTGCCGCGCGCCGGCTTTGACTGGCAGTGCCAGGGGCCGGACGACTGGCGCAGACCGTGGCACGACTGGCCATCCACCCGCTATGAACAAAAGGCGTTGCGAGAGGGACGCAGGCCACACTACCTCACGTTTCTGAAGCGGTAGCGCAGGGCAACAGCGTCCGCCGGACACTCCGCAACACCGCGCGTCAGGTCCATAGACCACTCCCGATCCAGGGCACGGGCTGAGCCCGCGGTCACTCTGCCACCGGGAAAACCCGAATGACCGGCGGGGCGGGGGTGGCCAGTTCACGTTTCAGCGGGTCATGCGATGGCTCAACCCGTCCAGCATTTCAAGGCAGGCCGACAATTGATCGAGCGCGACAAACTCATCCGCCTTGTGCGCCTGATCAATGGACCCCGGCCCGCACACCACGGCCGACATCCCCAAATGCTGAAAGATACCGGCCTCGGTTCCGAACGCCACGCAATCCGTCTTGTTCGCTCCTGTCAGGGCCATGACAATATCGCGCGCTGCATTTTCCGGAACCGGTTCCAGCCCGTCGATCGCGCCGATCGTTTCGGTCGAGATATCGGCGCCGTCGAAGACATCGCGCATCGCCGGACGCAGCACGTCGTTGACGTAGCGCTCCAGATCATCGTGAACGAAGGCGGTGTCGGTGTCCTGCACGGGGCGGAAATCCCAGTCGAGTTCGGCATGTTCGGGAATGACGTTTGCGGCACTGCCGCCGCGTATCCGTCCCACGTTGATCGTGCTCCAAGGAGGGACAAAACGGCTGTCCGCCGGCGCGCGGTCTTGCAGGCGTGCCTGCAGTTCGATGAGGCGCGCAATGTAGCGCGCGGCATATTCCACCGCATTCACCCCCCTGGACGGAGCAGATCCATGCCCCGCAAGGCCCTTGAACCGCGTGTGGTATTCGTGACATCCCTTGTGCCCCTCGATCACGCGCATCGACGTCGGTTCCCCGATGATCGCAGTTGCAGGCCGTACGCCCTGATCGGAAAGCGTCCGCGCGAGCGCCTGCGCGCCAAAGCAGCCGACTTCTTCGTCATAGGTAAACGCGAAGTGCAGCGGGCGTGTCAGGCGCGCGCCGACATAGCGCGGCGCCGTCACAAGGCAGGCTGCGATGAACCCCTTCATGTCGCAGGTGCCGCGCCCGTAGAGCAGCCCGTCATGCTCTGTCAGTGCGAACGGGTCTGTCGTCCAGGCCTGCCCGACCACGGGCACCACATCCGTGTGCCCCGAAAGAACAAGACCACCTGCGTCATCCGGCCCCAGCGTCGCAAAGAGATTTGCCTTGCCGCCGGTTTCGTCCCTGTGCGTCTCGACCCGGGCCCCCAGATGATCCAGCCTGTCGGCGAGATAGTCGATCATGTCCAGGTTGCTGCGGTCGGAGATTGTTTCGAACGCCACCAGATCGGCCAGCGTTTCGCGGCAGGCGGAAAGGTCGGCATGCATGATCCGGTGTGCTCCTGTTTTGGTGTCCGATCAGCCTGCGCGCGGCGGCCGAAGGCGTCAAGACGGTGGGTCAATTAAAGCGTTTCGCGACAAACCTGAACCGCAGAGTGTCACGTAACACGGTGCAATGCCCATATGCTGCGCGCCTTTCGCCTTCAGCTGACGTCTCGGGGTAAAGGCGAAAGGCTTTAATGCGCGGAGGATCTGTAAGCCGGATTCTGTGCGACGCGTTCGGGCAAAGCCCGGAGACGCTGCGCGACGGCCATTCATCTGGGCCTGCGGTCGCCCGCAGGCTCGTGCTGCCAACCCGGATCGCGAAGCCAAGGCGGCCCGGATGCGATCCCTATTCGGCATTGCTCCCGGTGGGGCTTGCCGTGCCGGTCCGGTTGCCCGTCCCGCGGTGAGCTCTTACCTCACCGTTTCACCCTTGCTCGTGCACGCGGCAGAGCGGTCTGTTTTCTGTGGCGCTGTCCCTCGGGTTGCCCCGGCCGGGCGTTACCCGGCACCGTTGCCTTGTGGAGTCCGGACTTTCCTCCCTGCAGATCGCACTGCGGTCTGCACAGCGGCCGTCCGATCCTCCGCGCGGGGCGGGCATACCGCTTGCGACACGCTGATGTCAAACACCACGTTCAGGATCGAGGCGCGACAGGCATGAGCGGTGCAAAGTCTTCCGGGGCGAGCGGCCCCCTGGCCTGTGGACGATAGCGCAGGCGCACGGCCTGCAGAAGCGTCGCGTCACTGACATCGGCGGTATAGCCTGCGGCGCGGGCGATCTTGCGAAACAGCTGCGCATCCGGGGCGTCGGGCCCGGCCCCGGACCCGCGTTGGCCGGCAAGTCCCAGCCGTTCTAGCCGGGCCCAGTCAAACCGCGCCCCCGGGTCTGATTTGCGTCCGGGCGCCATGTCGGAATGGGCAATGACATTGCCGGGCTGGATCGAATGCCGGGTCAGAATGTCCCGCAGCAACCCGTCCAGAACCGCCATCTGCGGCTCGGGAAACGGGTGGTGCATTGTGTTGCACAACTCGATCCCGATGGAATGCGAATTGATGTCCGTCACGTCGCCCCACCGGCCGGCGCCCGCATGCCAGGCGCGCATCTGCTCGTCCACAAGCTGCCAGGCCGCACCGCTTTCCGAGATCAGATAATGCGCGGAGACCTCCGCTGCCGGCTCGCAGAGCCGCGCAAGCGCATCCTCACACCGGTTCATTGCAGTTGCATGTATCACCACAAGTTCGGGGTGCGCGCCATTGCGGCGTTCCGTAAAATTCGGGGAAGGGTGCCAGAGCGCTGTCGCGGTCACGCCGCTCAGCCGCCCACCGCATTGCGGAACGGGCTGGGCGTCCAGGCGCAGGCAAATCCGTCGCCGTCCGGGTCAAGGCCCAGCCTGTCCTTGCGGGGTCCGCCCTTGGCCAGAAAATCGGCCTGCGCCAGATCGTCGGACGCGTATTTCCCGCAGGCGCGCTGTGCTTTCGCCTGTTTGTTGAACCCTGTGCGTGAATACAGTTGCGTGCCGACTGCATGATTGGTGGACAGTGCGTACTGCACCACATTGGGTTGCGTCGCGCCGGACCGGCTGGGCAACGCCGTCGGCTGCACCACCTGATACTGCGCCCGGTTCTGCGCCAGCAGTTGCGCGTCGTCATTGATCGAACGGGCGCTGCCCACGGCGTCAAAACTGTTTTCGTTGGAAATGCCTGTGGTCGAGGAAACGGTTTGCGGCACAGTCCCCGGAGACCCGGACTGCACCACAGCCTGGCCGGGGCTTTGCGAAGTCTGGGCCAGGGTTGCGGCGGTGTCGCGGGCAATATCATCAGAAACCGCCGGGGTCGCAACGGCACCCGTGGCGGCATAGGTCGCGTCCGAGGGCGGGGGCACCCGTGTCGCACTCAGCGGAGCAGAGGCTGCGCGCCCGGCCGCCGAGGTTTCGGTCGAGATTGCACCGGCGGGCGGCAGCGGCGATCCCCGCAATTCCGCCTCTCGCAGCGCTTGCTGTTCGGCGTAGGTCTGCGGATCGCCGAAACCCACCCCACGTGTGGGATCAGGCACGCCCGGTGCGCTGTTTGGAACCTGGGTGGTACAGGCCACAAGGCCCAGCATCGCCGTCGCGCCGAGAATATACCGCATTGTCCGCCGTCCTGTTTCTGCTCACTGTCCGGTCTTTTGACCGTTGTTCGTAAAGCAAAGATTACCACCATTTTGCAGGTTTGGCCACAAATCCCGCTTTTTCTTCCAGCGTCAGCGCGGTGTTGAGCAGATCGGCCTCTTCCCAGGGCCGGCCGATAAGCTGCAATCCCAGCGGCAGACCGCTGCGATCCTGTCCTGTCGGGACGGCAATTCCCGGCAGACCGGCCAGGTTCACCGTGACGGTAAAGACGTCATTGAGATACATTTCGACCGGATCGGCTGTTTCGCGTCCCAGTTCGAACGCGGCCGAGGGCGTGGCCGGGGTCAGGATGGCGTCGATCCCGGCGGCAAAGACCTCTTCGAAATCCCGCTTGATCAGCGCCCGAACCTTGCGGGCGCGGTTGTAATAGGCGTCGTAGAAGCCCGCCGACAGCACATATGTGCCGATCATGACACGCCGTTTGACCTCTGCCCCGAACCCTTCGGCGCGGGTTTTCTCGTACATCTCCGTAATGCCATCGCCCTGCGACAGCTGCGCCCGGTGGCCATAACGCACCCCGTCATAACGCGCGAGGTTGGACGAAGCCTCGGCCGGTGCAATCACATAGTAGGCCGGCAGGGCGTATTTCGTGTGCGGCAACGTGATGTCCCGAAGCTCGGCGCCTGCGTCCTTCAGCATCTCCTTGCCGCGGGTCCACAGCATCTCGATCTCGTCCGGCATGCCATCCATCCGGTACTCGCGCGGAATGCCGATCACCTTGCCACGGATATCGCCGGTCAACGCCGCCTCGAAATCCGGCACGGGCAGCTCGGCAGACGTGGAATCCTTTGGATCGTGGCCGCACATCGCCTGCAGCATGATGGCCGCGTCGCGCACCGATCGGGTCATCGGCCCCGCCTGATCCAGCGATGAGGCAAAGGCGACGATGCCCCAGCGGGAACAGCGCCCGTATGTGGGCTTTATTCCGGTGATGCCGGTGAAGGCGGCGGGCTGGCGGATCGAGCCGCCGGTGTCCGTGCCGGTGGCGCCCAGGCACAGATCTGCCGCCACGGCCGACGCAGAGCCACCCGAAGATCCCCCCGGCGTCAGCGCGGTGTCGTCATTGCCGCGCCGCCACGGGTTGACCACGTTGCCATACACAGAGGTCTCGTTGGAACTGCCCATGGCGAACTCGTCCATGTTGAGCTTGCCCAGCATGACCGCGCCCGCATCCAGAAGCTGCTGGCTGACTGTGGATTCATATTCCGGTCTGAACCCGTTCAATATGCCCGATGCAGCCTGTGACGGCACGCCTCTGGTGCAGAAGAGATCCTTGATCCCCAGCGGGATGCCGCACATGTCCGGCGCGTCGCCGGCCCGGATCCTGTCATCTGCCGCACGCGCCTGATCGCGGGCAAGATCCGGCGTGTGATGCACGAACGCGTTCAATGCACCGGCCGCGTCAATCGCGGCCAGACAGGCCTCTGTCAGCTCCAGGGCCGTAATCTCGCCGGCGCGCAGCCTGTCGCGTGCCTCGGCGATGCTCAGGGTGTTCAGGTCCGTCATCACTCCACCACTTTCGGCACGGCGAAAAAGCCCTCTCGCGCATCCGGCGCGTTGCTCAGCACCTTGTCCTGCTGATCGCCGTCAGTCACCACGTCCTGCCGGCGCTTGAGCCGCATGGGCGTGACCGACACCATCGGTTCAACGCCTGTGACATCGACCTCTCCCAGTTGCTCGATAAATCCCAGGATCGTGTTGAACTCCTGCGCCAGCGCGGGCAGGTCCGCCTCTTCAACGCGGATGCGTGCCAGTTTGGCGACCTTTGCGGCGGTGTCTGTATCAATCGACATGGGACGGGTCCTGCAGGTTTAGACTGGACTGGCTTTAGCCTTGGGGGGCAGGGGGCGCAAGCCTGTGACGGCGGTAGAGTTCGATCATCCAGCCCAGCATGACGGCATTCAGGATGTGCCAGACAAAGTGCGTGCCCGCGGGAAGTGCGGCGCAGAGCGTCATGTCCAGACTGCGGAAGGTCAGCGACAGAAGAAGAAGGCCCGCTCCTGTCAGCAACCCCCGTGACAGCGCGGTCTGACGCCGGACCAGCCAGGCATAAAGCACGATCATGAGAGGCACCGGCAGATAGCCTGCCGAGACACCCAGAAGCGGCACATGGCGCAGCACCGGCACCAGCAGGCCGGCCACAGGCAGAAACGCGCAGACCGCGGTCGCGGACCAACGCGGCGTAAGCCTCAGAAAGTCCCGGCTGGCCGCAAAGATGTACAGCAGGACAAAGCCGGCAATGGGCAGCACATCCGCCGCCGCGGCCCAGGGCGTCGCGAAGGTATGAAACAGAAACGACCCGACGCCGATCGCCGCCAGCAGCGCGTTCAGGGCAGACGCCATCGCCAGACCCGAACCGCGCAGGCGCAGCGCCATCACCAGCGCCACCAGCACAAACGCGGCATTCGTGATCGCGTTGACGGGTTCTGCCCAGAACCCCGGATCAAGCCGTTCGCAATACCCATCCAGCGGGCGGGTCCAGTCCATGTCGTGTAACCTTCAGACGGCACAGCGCCGGTCCTTCGATAGCAGGCGATGCTCTGACGTGCAAAGCCGCGCGCCCGCTGCGCCATGCGTGGTGTCGGCGGTCTGGGGCCAGTCCGGGGTTGGCCCGGGACGAAACGCCGTGCGACGCCGTCGCTGTCGTTTGCGAAGCCACAGGCCAGATCACGTTCCGGTTGAAGCAGCAGCCTTCCAAACTCCGCCGGTGCTGGTATCGTGCAGTCAGCTTTTGAGGAGACTGACATGAGAATCACCTGGCTCGGCCACAGCGGGTTTCGCATTGAAATCGCGGGACAGGTCCTGCTGACCGACCCGTGGCTGACCGGCAATCCGGTTCTGCCGGAAGATCAGCATGACGCGGCCATATCGAGCGCCACGCATATCCTTCTGACGCATGGTCATTTCGATCACGCGGCCGATCTGCCGGATCTTGCGCAGCGTCTGGGGGTGCCCGTGGTTGGCCAGTACGATCTGATGAGCCACTGGTCTGAGAATGGAGGCGTGGACACCATCGGTTTCAACAAGGGGGGCACTGTCATGCTGGGTGACGTGGCGGTGACAATGGTGAATGCGGTGCATTCCAGCTCGGTCTCGGGGCCGGACGGGCCGGTCGTGCAAGGCAGTGAATGCGGGTTCATGATATCAGGCGAGGGCCATACGATCTACCTGTCGGGCGACACCGACGTGATGGCAGACATGGGCGTGCTGGCCGATCTGCACGCGCCCGATATCGGCATTCTGTGCGCGGGCGGCCACTTTACCATGGACATGCGCCGCGCGGCCTATGCGGCCAGGACGTTCTTTGATTTCCGGACGGTGATCCCCTGCCACTACAAGACGTTCCCGATTCTGGAACAGTCGGCGGACACTCTGATCGCGGCTTTGCCGGATGTTGACGTGATCGAGCCGCAGGTCATGGTTGCCATCGAAATCTGAGCGGACCGGCGCGTCGCTAGGTGTCGCGCCTGCGCGCGAAGAAGTCTTTCAGCAGCGCCGCGGCGTCCTCTGCCGAGATCCCGTCGATCACCTCGGGCACATGGTGTGTCTGCGGGTGCGAGAATATCCGCGCGCCATGCTCCACGCCGCCCGACTTGGGATCGGCGGCGCCGTAAATCAGCCGGGCGATACGGGCGGCCGCGATGGCGGCGGCACACATGGCGCAGGGTTCAAGGGTGACGGTGAGCGTGCAGCCGGGCAGCCGCTCGGACCCCAGAGCCGAACATGCGGCGCGCAGGGCAAGGATCTCTGCATGTGCCGTCGGGTCCGACAGCTCACGGGTGCGGTTGCCCGCCTGCGACAGCACACGCCCCTGCGCATCGCTGATCACGGCCCCCACCGGCACCTCGCCGCGCCGTCCCGCCGCGCGCGCTTCGGCCAGGGCAAGATCCATATGAGATCTGAAACTCATGGCCCCGTCGTGCCAACTTGTCCACCGGCTGGCAAGTCCGGGGATCATCTTGTCGCAAATGGCGAGTGGAACGGGTTATCTGTGGCCCGGCCTTTGTGCCCGCACACCTCGCCCGCCGCGCGGCGTGACACCACCGGGGCAACGCGGTCGCATGATCCGGTCTCGGTCGGTGTCGGCGGCAGCACCGCACGACCGCCTTGCCGGACGACGCCCGCGAGGCCAGGGAGGCCCATGACGCCCAGGACGCCCGGGACGCGCGGCGCGTGCGCGTGTCTCATGGCCGGAACCGGTGGGGTCCTGCCACCGGCGGTGTGTCGGATCCGGCGCGCCGCTCTGTGGATGCCGTCGGCATCGCGGCCGCGAAGACAGGGGTCGACCCCCCACGCCCCATGCGCAGGCCCGCGACGCGCCCGCAGGGCGCACCGGTGCAATGATGTGGTGCTCCGGGGTGTGTGTCCGGTCCTGCACACGGCCCGGGACTTCAGAGTGACCGGGCGCGTCACCGGTGTCCGTGCCGCCGCGCGACCCCCGGCCCGAGGGGGTGTCCCGGGCGGCTCCTGATCCCGGGGGCGCCCGCTTTTGGGGTTGCGCACGGGGTGCGGCGGGCCATAAGCCGCAGGTATGAGCCAGCCCCCCCCACCCGGAGACCGCGTTGCCAAGGTGATTGCCCGCGCGGGCGTCGCCAGTCGGCGCGAGGCCGAGCGTCTGATCGAGGCCGGCCGCGTGAAGGTCAACGGCAAGGTGATCGGACGCGCCGCGCTGAATGTCGGACCCGGAGACCGCGTTGAGGTCGATGGCAAAGCGCTGGATGCGCCGGAACCGCCCCGCTTGTGGCTCTACCACAAGCCCGCAGGTCTTGTCTGTTCGGCGCGCGACGAACAGGGCCGCGCAACGATTTTCGAGGCGCTGCCTGACGATCTTCCACGCGTGATGAGCGTGGGCCGCCTTGATCTGAACTCAGAGGGTCTGTTGCTGCTGACCAATGACGGAGAGATCAAACGAAGGCTGGAACTGCCATCGACCGGATGGCTGCGCAAATATCGGGTCCGGGTGAACGGACGGCCCGGCGACGATACCTTTGCCCCCCTGCGCGACGGGATCACGCTTGACGGTGACGTGTTCCAGCCGATGCAGGTTACCCTTGATCGGCAGAAAGGCGCGAACGCCTGGGCCACTGTCGGACTGCGCGAAGGCAAGAACCGCGAGATCCGCCGCGCGATGGAAGCCGTGGGATTGAAGGTAAACCGCCTCATCCGGGTCAGCTTCGGGCCATTTCAGCTGGGCACGCTGAAACCGGGCGAGGTGCTGGAGGTCCGTGCCCGCGTGCTGCGCGATCAACTGGGCCTGGAGGGTGAAGGACAGGCCGAGACCCCTCAGCGCCGCAACGTCCGGCGACGGCGCAGATGACCTTGCACGGCGGAACGCAAGCCGATCCGTCATTGTGAAGGCCCGCGCGTCTTCTTGCCGGGCACCGGCCCGTTCGCGCGCCCGCAGGGGCCCCGGACAACACTCTGACCGGATCAAGGTTCGGGGAGCGGCATGTCGATGAGGCGCAGACGTTTGCGCGGCAGGACACCCGGATGCGACCGCGACCCGCAGCGTGTGCCGTGGTAACCGCGCTCAGGCGCCGGGCGCTGCGTTGCGGTAACGGCTGGGCGTGGCCCCGTAGCGCGCACGGAATCGTTGCGCCAGTTGGGCTGAACTTGCAAATCCGCAGGCGGCGGCGATTTCGCCTATGGTGAGACGGGTTTCATTCAGCAGCGCATGCGCCTGCGTCACCCTAAGATCCAGGTAGTACCGCGCCGGTGTGACCGAGAGGTAGCGGCGAAAGTGCCGCTCCAGCTGGCGGCGGGACAGGCCTGCGTGGTGCGCCACCTCGGAAATGTCCACCGGGTCTTCGATATGGGCGGCCATGAACTCTGTCGCGGCGATCAGCTGCGGATTCCGGCTGCCAAGGGCGGCCGCATAGGCCGGGCGTTGCGGCACGCTGCGATGACCCGCGCGGCGATGCAGGCACATATCCGCCACGATGCCTGCCAGCGCGGGGCCGTGATCGCGCTCGATCAGATCCAGCATCATGTCGGTGGCCGCCGAGCCTCCGCCGCAGGTCAGGAGCGGGCCGTCTATTTCAAACAAGTGTCCGGTCGGTTCCAGCGCCGGGAAGGTCTCGCGAAAGGCGGGCTGGTTTTCCCAGTGCAGGGTAAACCGGCGTCCGTCCAGAAGCCCTGCACGCGCCAGCGCGAACGATCCCGTGCAGATGCCGCCCACCCGAACGCCGTGCGCCGCCGCCCGCGTAATCCAGCGCAGAACACCCGGCGCGGCACTTTGGCCTGGTTCGACGCCGGCACAGATGAATGCCTGCGCGTCACGGTCCAGATCGGCCAGCGCGCTGTCCGGTGTGATCTGCACGCCGCACGAACACCGCACCGGCATCCCGTGCTCTGTCATCATGAACCACCGATACAGCGCCTTGCCCGACACCTGGTTGGCGACGCGCAGCGGCTCGACTGCCGAGGTAAAGGCCAGAAGCGTGAGTTTGGGCAACAGTACAAAGTGATAGTCGCGCGGTGCGCCGTCATACACCACCTGCAGGCTGGCCGCGCCGCGGGGAACGAACCCGTCATGTTCCATGCCGGTCGTGTAGCATCACCGGACGCGATGGCAAAGCGGCTTGCACCCCGCGTCAACCGCGGCAAGGGTAAACCAGACAAAGGAGAGGACGATGCGGGCGCTTCTGCAACGGGTCAGCGCGGCGCGCGTGTGCGTGTCGGGCGAAGAGGTGGGCCGCATTGATGCGGGCCTTCTGGTTTTCGTCTGCGCCATGAAGGGCGATGCAGACGCGCAGGCCCGCGCGCTGGCCTCGAAGTTGTCCAGGCTGCGCATCTTCAGCGATGCGGCCGGCAAGATGAACCGGTCCATTCATGACGCAGGCGGCCGCGTGCTTGCGGTCAGCCAGTTCACTCTGGCCGCCGACACCCGCCGCGGCACACGACCGGGGTTTTCGGACGCCGCGCCGCCCGATGACGGCAGGCGGCTGTTCGATCTTTTTGTCAGCGAGCTGACTGCACTCGGCGTGGCGGTGGAAACCGGCCGGTTCGGGGCCGAGATGCAGGTCTCGCTGACCAACGATGGCCCCGTGACAATATGG
>JBCCHI010000011.1:0-50473 GCA_039028815.1 Pseudomonadota bacterium | reverse complement strand
CGCCGCCTGGTCGAGCGCCTGGTCTTTCCCGACACCGCGGCGGCAGAAGATGCGCTGGCGCGGCTCAACGCGGACGAGACCACGTTCGAGGCGCTGGTCGAGGACCGCGGCCTTCAGCTGGCGGACGCAGATATGGGGGATGTGACGCGGCAGGATCTGGGACCAGCGGCGGACGCGGTTTTTGACGCCGCCATTGGCGACATTGTGGGTCCGGCCGACAGCACGCTTGGTCCGGCGATTTTCCGGATCAATGCGGAACTGGCGGCACAGGAGACCAGTTTCGAGGATGCCGAGCCTTTCCTGCGCGACATACTGGCCGCGGACCGGGCGCGGCGCGTGATTGAGGCCCAGATCGAGACCGTGGATGATCTTCTGGCGGCGGGCGCGACGCTGGAGGACGTTGTCGGGGAAACCGATATGGAACTGGGCGAGATCGTCTGGCACGCCGGGGTTCGCGACGATATCGCCGCCTATGAATCCTTTCGCGCGCTGGCTGCCCAACTGACGACAGAGGACTTTCCCGAAGTCGAAGCACTGGAGGATGGCGGGATCTTCGCCATGCGCCTTGACGCCGATCTTCCCCCTGCCCTCTACCCGCTTGACGAGGTGCGCGATGCGGTCGCGACCGCGTGGACCGGCGCGCAGGTCAGCACGCTTCTGGCTGACAAGGCTGCGCCGCTTGCGGATCGGCTGTCGGACGGCGAAAGCTTTGCGGAGGTCGGGCTGGACGTGACCGGTGCAGAAGAGATCACGCGCCGCGGATTCATTGCCGAGGCACCAGCCAGTTTCATTGACACGATCTTTGGTATGGACGCCGGCGACGTTCAGGTGATCAGCGGACCGGGCCGTGTGTTCGTGCTTCGGCTGAACAGCATCCTGCCGCCCGATCCGGACGACGCAGAGCTGGCGGAAATCGAAACGCTTGTGCGCAACCAGGGGGCGGCGGCTTTTGCACAGGATCTTCTGATCGTGCTGGTCAGCGACATTCGCACCCGGGCCGAACTGCGGCTGGACGACGGCGCGATCAATGCTGTTCATGCCAATTTCCAGTAGGACAACACGGTGAAACTGACACCAGGTTACGAACCGTTCGCACAGGGCTACGAGGCGGGCCGCAACCAGGTGGTCTACACCCGGCTGGCTGCGGATCTCGACACGCCGGTGTCGCTGATGCTGAAGCTCACGGGCGCGGCCCGGGATGCTTTTGTGCTGGAATCGGTCACCGGCGGCGAGGTGCGCGGCCGCTATTCCATCATCGGAATGAAACCTGATCTGATCTGGCAATGTCACGGAGAGCAAAGCCGCATCAACCGGCAGGCGCGTTTCGACATTTCGGCCTTTGAAGACCAGACAGGCCATCCTCTGGACACGTTGCGTGCGCTGATTGCCGAAAGCCGGATCGCGTTGCCCGACGATTTGCCGGCAGCCAGCGCGGGTCTCTTCGGGTATCTGGGCTATGACATGATCCGGCTGGTAGAGCATCTGCCGGATGTAAACCCCGATCCGCTGGGGCTTCCGGATGCCGTGATGCTGCGCCCTTCGGTCGTTGCGGTTCTTGACGGTGTTAAGGGCGAGGTGATTGTCGTCGCTCCGGTCTGGGCCAGTGACAGCCAGAACGCCCGCGCCGCCTATGCGCAGGCCGGAGAGCGCGTCATGGACGCGGTGCGCGATCTGGAACGCGCCCTGCCGCAACAGGCCCGCGATCTGGGCGACGCGGACGAAACCGGCGAGCCGGTTTCGAACTTTACACCGGACGCTTACTGCGCGGCTGTCGAGCGCGCCAAAGAGTACATCAAGGCCGGCGACATCTTTCAGGTTGTGCCAAGCCAGCGCTGGCAGCAGCCTTTCTTGCGGCCACCGTTTGCACTTTATCGTTCACTGCGGCGCACTAACCCCTCGCCATTCATGTTTTACTTTAACTTTGGCGACTTCCAGGTTGTCGGGGCTAGTCCGGAAATCCTCGTCCGTGTCATGGCGGGCGAAGTCACGATCCGCCCCATTGCCGGAACCCGCCCCCGTGGTGCGACACCCGAAGAGGATCGAGCTTACGAAACCGATCTGCTGGCCGATCAGAAAGAGCTGGCCGAACATCTGATGCTGCTCGATCTGGGACGCAACGATGTGGGGCGCGTGGCGCGCACCGGCACCGTTCGTCCGACCGAGAAGTTCATCATCGAACGCTACAGTCATGTGATGCATATCGTCTCCAACGTCGTGGGTGAGTTGTCGGACGAGCATGATGCGCTGTCCGCCCTGCTGGCCGGATTGCCAGCGGGCACCGTATCCGGCGCGCCCAAGGTGCGTGCAATGGAGATCATAGACGAACTCGAACCGGAGAAACGCGGTGTCTATGGCGGTGGCGTGGGATATTTCAGCGCCGGTGGCGATATGGACGTCTGCATTGCCCTGCGCACGGCCGTGGTCAAGGACGAGACGCTCTACATTCAGGCAGGCGGTGGCGTGGTCTATGACAGTGATCCGCAGGCCGAGTACATGGAAACCGTGCACAAGTCGAATGCCATCCGGCGGGCGGCCGCGGATGCGGCCCGTTTTTCGGATGGAAACGACTGAAACCGGTGCACATGGCGCGCGTCATTCTGTTCAACAAACCCTACGGCGTGTTGTCACAATTCACCGATCGTGGCACGCAAACTCCGCCCAGACCAACCTTGTCCGACTACATCGACATGCCGGGCGTCTATCCTGCGGGCAGGCTTGACCGGGACAGTGAGGGGCTGATGGTTCTGACGGATACCGGAAAGGTGCAGAACCGTATCGCGAACCCGAAATTTGAAACGAAAAAGACCTATCTGGCGCAGGTCGAGGGCCTGCCCGCCAAAGCGTCGCTCGATCACCTGCGACGGGGCGTGACGCTGAAGGACGGGCCCACCCGACCGGCGCAGGTCGACCCCATCGCGGCGCCTGACATCTGGCCTCGCGATCCACCGGTGCGTTTTCGCAAGTCGGTACCCGATTGCTGGCTCAGGATCACGATTTCCGAGGGGCGCAACCGGCAGGTCCGGCGCATGACCGCCCATATCGGCCACCCTACACTGCGCCTTGTCCGATGGCAGGTGGGCCAATGGACCCTTGAAAATCTTGCGCCTGGTCAATGGCGTGACACCTGACACCACGCGCGTGCCCCGCCGGGCCGAGCAGATCAGTCCCCGGTGCGCAATGCACGTTCCTCGTCGATCACGTCCTGCGGGAACTGGCTCATGAAACAACAGCACACCCCCTGGTCGATCATCGTGCGCGGCCCGTTGGGATGGGCAATATGCCTGTAGACACCATGATGATGATGGTGGTGGTGGTGATGGTCCGAATGGTCCTGTCCAGGGTCATGAGGGTGGTCGTGGTGATGGTGATGGTCGTGATCAGAGCCGTGCCCGGATTCGTCATCGAGCGGATCACGAAACTCGGCATGGTGATGATGAACCTCTACCTCGCCTTTCGCCAGCCGGTCCTGAAAAGACGCCATAAGGTCATGGCTGTCCTCGATTCTGCCTGCCTGCGCTTCCCTGATCCGCGCCATGAACGTGTCGATCACATGATCCTGATCCGCCAGATAATGCGCCTTGAGGAACTCGACGCCGGGCGCCCTCTCTTCGACACGGTCCACGTAGTTGTAGATCCGGTCGATCAGACGCCCCGAAAACAGAAAATAGGGGGCCACGACGATGCGCTTGTACCCCAGCTTCAGGGCCATCTCGAGCCCCTGCCCCACAGACGGGAAGGTCACGCCCGAATAGACCGTTTCCGCCCAGCCAAACCCCAGGTTTTCCGTCACGATCCGGGTGAGGCGCGCGGCCTCGGCATTGGCCATTGTGTCGGATGTGCCCCGCCCCACCACGACCAGCATGGTGTCGTACAGATCCCCGTCATGCACATGATCGCGGGCCAGCGCTTCCAGTATCCGGGCCTCGAACGCGGCAATCATCTGCGGATGCAAGCCCAGCTCACGCCCGTAACGGACCGTCAGACCGGGGTACTTCTGCCCGTAGGTCGTCAGAACGGAGGGTATGTCATTCTTGGCATGGGTCGCGGCGAACAGCATGCCCGGCACCGCCACGATTTCATCCACACCTGCCGCACGCAGCGCGTCCAGCCCCATGTGAATGTTCGGCGCGGAATACTCCAGAAAGCCGTATTCAACCGGAACATCCGGCAGTCGCGCCCGCAGGCCCCGGGCAAGCAAGGCGAATTCTTCTTCCGCCGACTTGGCGCGGCTGCCGTGGCCGCAGATCATGATTCCGGTTTTCGACATGCCGTCCCCCGTTTGGATGCTCTCTCTTAGCGCCCTTTGTCGCCCGGGAAAACGCAAGATGCGCCGCAGGGTGCGACGCTCAGACGCTGATCCGCGCCCCGGCCGCCAGCCAGCCGCCATCCGCGGGCAGGATCGCACCCGACACATAGCGTCCCGCGTCGGACGCCAGAAAGAGACAGGCCTGCGCCACGTCATCAGGTGTGCCCATACGTGCCATCGGAACGGCATGTATCACCGCCTTGCGCAACTTTTCGGTGGGCGCGAGCCGCGCCATCCCTTCTGTTCCGTCGATCGGCCCGGGAATGACGGAATTCACCCGCACGCCCTTGCTGCCCCATTCGATGGCCAACGTCCTTGTCAGCATGTCAACGCCGGCCTTGGCCGCGCAGACATGCGATTGCAGCGCCATCGCCACCTCTGCCTGAGGCGCGGAAATATTGATCACGCTGGCACCCGGTTTGCGCAGGTGCTCGTATCCGGACTTGAGCACATGAAAACTGCCCAGAAGGTCGATATCCACGACCGCCTTGAAGCCGTTCGCGCTCATGGAATTGGCCAGCGCGGGAAAGTTTCCCGCAGCGCCGGACACCAGCACGTCGATCGCGCCGACCTCCTGGGCGTGGCGGGCATAGACAGCCTCTACCGCCTCCAGATCACGTACATCCGCCGTATAGGCCCGTGCACTGCCGGTCTGCGCCACACCCTGTGATGGCGCGCATGCCGCAATGCCAGCCGCTGCGGCCTCTGCCTTGTCCGCCTTTCGCCCCACCACGGCGACCTGAGCGCCAGACCGCGCAAATCCCTCTGCAATCCCGAGGTTGATTCCGCTGGTGCCGCCAAAGACCAGCACGTTGGCCCCGCTGAAATCGAAATGCGCGCTCCCAACGCGCGCGCCACGTTCTGCCGCTTCGCTCATCTGATCCTCCCGCACGGGTCTGTGTCAGCCCGCGATAGCATCCCGTCCGACGTTTACCTAGTGTATCGTCGCGTCAACTGTCGGACGTGATGGGGCACACTCACGCCTGCGCGCTGGCCTTCTGCAGGATGTCCTGCAACCACGGTATCGCGATCTCTTCAGGCATGTCGGCCGAGGACGCATCGGCGATGCCCCGGTCCCCCACCATCTGTGCGCCACGCGCAAGAAGCGCTGTCATCAGGGTTTCCGACCCCTGATTGAAGGTTTCGCCGAACGTCCTGTCGCCCAGACCAAACAACGCGAAACGGACGTGCTTGAGATCAGGCGTCGTCTTTTCCAGCTTCTGCATGAACGGCTCTGCCGTCGAAGGCAGGTCGCCGCTGCCGAATGTCGAACAGACCACGATGTAAAGTGTGTCCCCCGACAGCTCGGAGGGGTCGACATCTTCGAGGCTGGCAATTGTCGTCTCGACCTGTCCTGCCACTGCGTCGTTCAAATCCTCGCACACGATTTCTGCAGTACCGGTTTCCGTGCCGTGCAAAAAGTCTATCCTCATCGCGCCTGTCCCAGAGATTTCGGGGTGGTTATGCCACCCGGCTGCGTCCTAAATCGGGCGCACACTATGCGGGAAATACCGCCCTGACAAGCGACCAGTTCAGGCTGCGATGGGATGCCGCAACCCTGCCCTGACACCCGGCCGGAGAGGCCATGAAACACCCGGCATTGCGCACGGCTTGCACAACCGGAAAGCCCGATGCATCCTGCCCCCTGACGCACCGTCCGGGGCGAAAACCGACAACCGGGAGTTTGCAATGAGATTTGTCCTGTCCTGTGTCTGTGCCGCGGCCCTGAGCGCAACATGCGCCGTGGCCGACCCGCTGCCCTCGTGGAACGCGGGCGACACCAAAAATGCGATCATCGCGTTTGTCGAAACAGTCAGCGACCCGACCTCTGACGGTTACGTGACACCTGCGGACCGGATCGCGGTCTTTGACAATGACGGAACGCTCTGGGCCGAGCAGCCGCTTTACTTTCAGCTGTTCTATGCGCTGGACCGATTGCGCGAAAAGGCCCGGGACGACCCCTCGATACTGAGTTCCGATGTGCTGAAGGCCGCAGCGGATGGTGACATGGAACGCGTGATGGCCGCGGGTGCGGATGGTCTGCAGGAGATCATCAATGTCTCTCACGCCGATACCAGTGTCGCGGACTTCAAGACGGATGTGCGCGACTGGCTTGAATCAGCCCGCCATCCGGAAACCGGCATGGCCTATAACGACATGATCTATCAGCCGATGCTGGAGCTGCTGCGCTATCTGCGAGACGAGGGATTTGACACATACATTGTGTCAGGCGGTGGTGTGGATTTCATCCGCGCCTTTGCCGAAGACGCCTACGGCATCCCGCCGCATCAGGTGGTCGGCTCTCGTGGAAACATGAGCTACGCCGTGCAAGACGGTGTTCCGATGGTCAGGAAAGAGCCGGACATCCTGTTCATCGACGACAAGGAAGGCAAACCGGTTGGCATTGAGACACGGATCGGCAAGCGTCCGGTTTTCGCCGGGGGCAATTCGGACGGCGACTTTCAGATGATCGAATATACGATGGCGGGTGACGGGCCACGCTTTGGTCTGATTGTGCACCATACGGATGCCGACCGGGAATGGGCCTATGACCGTGACGGGCATGTGGGTGTTCTCGACCGGGGTCTCGATGAAGGCCCGGATCGTGGCTGGACGATTGTCGACATGGAAAACGACTGGTCGCGCGTCTATCCGACCGCACCGCAATAGCGGGCCGAACACCGGGTTTCTGTGCTACGGTAACCGGGGCGCATATCTGAAACAGTGGCAGAATGGGGGAGATCATGGGCATCAGACAGACCAACGGGCGCGGGCGGCTTTACGACAGCGTGCTGGACACGGTGGGCGACACGCCGGCCATTCGCATCAACCGCATCGCCCCGGATCATGTAACCGTCTATGTCAAGGCCGAGGCGTTCAACCCGGCCGCGTCGGTCAAGGATCGGCTGGCGCTCAACATCATCGAGGCGGCAGAGCGGGACGGGCGTCTCAAACCCGGACAGACGGTGGTCGAGGCAACATCGGGCAACACCGGCATCGGGCTGGCAATGGTGTGTGCGGCCAAGGGGTATCCGCTGGTGGTCACGATGGCCGAAAGCTTCTCCGTCGAACGGCGCAAGCTGATGCGTTTTCTTGGTGCCAGAGTCGTGCTGACGCCCAAGGAACTGGGCGGATTCGGCATGTACCAGAAAGCGGCGGAACTGGCAGAGACCAACGGCTGGTTTCTCGCCCGCCAGTTCGAAACCGCTGACAATGCAGATATTCACGAAAACACCACAGCGCGCGAGATTCTGTCCGATTTCGGCGAAACCGGCCTCAGCCACTTTGTGACCGGCTATGGCACAGGCGGAACCGTGACGGGCGTGGCGCGGGTTCTGCGCCGCGAACGCCCCGATGTGAAGATCATTCTGACAGAGCCCGACAACGCGGCGCTGATACAGTCCGGCACACCGCAGGACCGCACGCCGGATGGCGCGCCTGCGTCCGGGCATCCGGCCTTCTCTCCGCATCCGATTCAGGGATGGACTCCGAATTTCATTCCCAACGTGCTGCAGGAAAGTCTCGACAACGGGCTCTACGACGATCTGATCCTGGTCTCCGGCGCGGACGGCATGCACTGGTCGCAGCGGCTGGCCGCTGAAGAGGGAATATTCACCGGCGTCTCAGGAGGCGCGACATTTGCCGTTGGCATGAAGGTGGCGGAAACCGCGCCCGCAGGTTCGGTCATCCTGGTGATGCTTCCAGATACGGGCGAGCGCTATCTCTCGACCCCGCTCTTTGACGGTATTCCGGCAGAGATGACGCAGGACGAACTCGCGCTCTCGCATTCCACACCAACCGCGCAGATGGCAGCGGAATAGAAGTCCACAGGCGCGCGGCGGCTGCAAGCATGGTCGCCGGGCTGCACTGCGGCCCGGAACCACAACACAACCCGACACGACACGACCTGCGGCGTCGCCCTGGACGGGTCAAGTGGTCAGGGTTTTCAGGCTCCGCGCCCGGCCTCAGGTGTCGTCTGCGTCCGAGAACGCCGCATCATCGGTCGACAGAACGACCGCCTGCATGTCCTGTGCCGTTTTCCTAAAGTGGTCGTTCCATTCGTCTGCGACTTTCTGGGCTTCCTCAGATTCCGCAATCCGCGTGGCATAGGACCGGCGCGTCACGATCTTGCCGGAAAATCCATGCCAGGCGTCGATCGCCCCGTCTTTGTCGAAACCCACAACCCAAGCCATCGCGACCTCTTCGTGTCCTGTATCCAAGTGCAGGCGAGACAGCCTTGCCTGCATCTGTGCGTCATACTTCGCGATTGGCGCGGCAATGTGAACCCTTAACGTGCGTACAAAGGCATGTCGGGTGTCCGATCCCTGGCGTGAAAGGGGATGGCAGCCCGGTGATGATTGCCCGCGGGTGCCTGTGCACGGTCCGTATCCCCCACAGGGCGGACACTCTCTGACGCATACGCAGCTATCAGATCTGGTTCTGCAAGCCGCGCCGGCCGACACGGAAGATGCGGGGTGTTTTCCGACGCGCGCATCCTGCATGCAGACGCGGGCGGACGGCGAATTGTCTTGTGGTGTTTGGCGAATCCCGCATTTTTGTGGTGGGTAAACCGGAGGATGTCGTGATCCGATACTTGTTTTTGGTTGTGGCGTGCACAGTCTGTCTTGGCCTCACCAGCACCGGTCGGGCCCATGACGATACCGGTCTTTTTGAGGTTGATCGCGGAGCCACCGTGGCCCCGCGCGTGCGTATGACGCAGGTGGCAAAGGAGCTTCTTGCGTCGGTCAGCGGAAAACCCAGCCTGTCCGAAGTGATGGATGGCTACTCGAAGCGAGACATGCTCTTGCATCCGGTCGATGACAGCGAAGTCGAGAAATGGACATTCTGGCCGACCGAAAGGGTCGGACTGCCTCTCAAGCTCATGAATGTCGAGCAGATGACACTGACCCAGGAACTGCTGTGGTCGCTTCTGAGCGAAGAAGGATATCTGAAGATCCTGAACATCATGCAGCTCGAAAACCTGCTCTACTGGACAGAGACACAGGCCTGGCCCCGTGGCATGGGCGATTACGTCGTCGTGTTTTTCGGTGACCCATCGGACGCGGAGTGGTCGTGGCGGTTTGAGGGTCATCACATCTCGCTCAACGTGGCCGTTGCACCGGGCGGCGTGTCTGTCACGCCCAGCTTTCTGGGGGCCAAGCCCGCGCTGGTCGAGACCGGACCTCTCAGCGGTGTGCGTCTGCTGCGCACGTGGGAGGACGGGGCAAAGACGCTGATCAACACCCTGTCGGACGAGCAGCGGGCAAGGGCCACAATCCGCGCGGACGCCGACGAAAACGCGCTGGCTGACTCGATGGGCCTGAGCAACTTCGACGGTGCGCCCTATGATATCGAAAGTTCACACATGTTGCGACCGGTCGAGCAGTGGACGTCATGGCGTGACCTGCCGACCGGGATTCCTGCGGCCGCGCTCAGCGACGCCCAGCAGCGGATTCTGATGCGGCTGATCGACTCTGTCGTCGGGATATACAGGCCGGACTTTCTGGCGGATTATGAACTGGACACCGACACGCTGACGTTTGCGTTCAGCGGCACCCCGGCGTCAGACGGGCTGTTGTACTTCAGAATCGAGGATGGGCGATTCTTTTACGAATACCTCAACACACAGCACTCTTATGACCACGTCCATACGGTGTGGCGCGACAAGACCAATGACTTTGGCGTCGATATCATGAAGCGGCACCTTGAGCTGCACCACGGCTCCGACGGGGACGCGCGCTGACGCATCCGGCCGGTCCGCCGACACTGTTGCCGAACAGTCTGGCGCACCGCGTGAAGAGGCCCGGCAAAAGGTTTGCGCAGCGGGGGGCAGGAACACCATTCAATCCGATCATATCACCCCTGACCCGGCATCCTGACGCCAGCGCAGATCCGTCGGGCCTGAACGGCCGGCCGGACAAGCGCGGTTCTCGCGCGACGACCGGAACATGGGCGTGTTCTTGCAGCACATAACGCGTGTCGATTGTTCCCTGCGCACAGTCCTGCTATGCTTTATGTTGAGGTTCAAAAGAAAAAAGAGACAAGATATGGGCAGCAAAACCAACAAACCAGAGGTGCAGCGGCGCGCAGTGCTGACTGCGATCACGGGCGCCTCGGCGATGGCCGCACTTCCGGCACTGGCCAATGACATCATCATTGACAGCGCGTCGCTGAAACCCGGCGAGTTTACATGGCATCCGGAGGCCTCTCCGAACGGGGGCGTGGCCGTGATCGTGTCGTTGCCCGAGCAGCGCGTGCACGTCTACCGCAACGGTGTCCGCATTGCGGTGTCCACATGTTCAACAGGCAAACCCGGCCACGAAACGCCCACCGGCGTCTTCACGATCCTTCAGAAGGACAAGGATCACCATTCGACGACATATGACAATGCGCCGATGCCGAACATGAACCGCCTGACCTGGGACGGGATCGCACTGCATGCCGGCAACCTGCCGGGATATCCGGCCTCGCACGGGTGCGTGCGCCTGCCACTGGCGTTTTCGGAAAAGCTGTTCACGGTGACGCATATCGGAACGCCGGTGATCATCGCGGGGGCGCACAGCGATCCGTGGGCGCTGACGCATCCCGGCCGCCTGCTGACAGGTGGTGTTGAGGGTCAGTTCGAAAATGCCGTCGCCGGACTGGATGCGACACATCATCCTTCGGACTGGGCAAGTGAACCGGGGTATCCGGTGACGACGCTGCTGGCTTCGTCCGCGGAAGCGCGGATTTACCTGTTTCAGGATGGCCGCGAGGTGGCATCGGACACCTTTCAGGTCTCTGGCGGTGGCGCCCTTGGCGAACACGTCCTGATGCTGGAACGTGTCGGTGGCGCCCTGCACTGGGTCGGCATCACACACCATCCCGATCCCACGAACCCCAGCAAACCGGAAGAAGCGGTCGCGGATCGCATTGTCGTTTCCAAAGCGTTCAACAAACGCCTGACGAATGTCATGCATCCGGGAATGACTTTGATTGTCAGCGATCTGCCAAGCCGTCCCGACACGCGGTCCGGGGCTGATTTCGTGATCCTGTCGAGTTGAGAACGTCATAACCGGGGCCAGACGCGCGGCCGTCCGGCGGCCAACCGCCGGGGCCGCCGTCAACTGCTCTGGCGCAGTTCATCCTCGACACGCTTGATCGAGGCCCCGGGCGTGCCGCTCAGCGGGGCGACAACGCGGTAAACGGCCGGGGTGAGAAAGAGTGTGAAGACAGCCGCAAATCCAAGCCCGCCGACCACAACCCAGCCTACGGCCACACGCGCTTCGCCGCCCGCGCCGGTTGCCAGAATCAGCGGGATGCTTCCCGCGATCGTGGAGGCCAGCGTCATCATGACGGGGCGAAACCGGATCTGCATTGCGTTTCGGATCGCATCATCAATCGACTGACCGGACTGACGCAGCTGGTTTGCAAATTCCACGATCAGCACACCGTTCTTGGCCATGATACCCACGAGTATGACCAGACCGATCTGACTGTAGTAGTTCAGGCTGCCCCCTGTCAGAAGAATGGCCAGAAGCGCCGAGCCCAGTCCGCATGGAACCGTGATGAGAATGACAAGCGCGCTGGAAAAACTCTCGAATTGCGCCGACAGAACCAGGAAAACGATCAGCAACGCCGCCGCAAACACGATCAGATTGGTCGTCTGCCCGCTTTCGAGCGAGGCAGCCTCTCCCAGCAGGACCAGCCGGCCGTCGGATCCGATGACAGCCGGGGCGATCTCTTTCAGCCTGTCGACCGCGGCACCCAGATCGACACCGCGCCCCAGACCAGCCTGCGCGACAACGGCGCGTTCGCGGGCCTCGCGATCCAGCCGGGCGGAGGCTGTCGAGATCGACAACGTCGTGACGGTCGACAGCGGCAGCACCTGACCGTTGCTGTCCCTGACAAAGGCATTTTCGACATCGCCCTGGTCGTTGACGGGCCGCCCCCCGACCTCCAGTCGGATATCGACCGTCTCATTCTCGGCAAAGATTTCAGCCACCGTCGTTCCGTCGATCACCGTGCCCAGTGTTTCGATGATTTCTCTTGGTGGAATCCCAAGATTGGCGGCCTGATCACGATCGACCTCCAGTAAAAGCTCGGGCTGGTTTATCTGATTGGTCAGTTGCGGCGCGACAAAGGTGGGATCTTTCTCCATTTCGGCCAGAAGCTCGGCAGTCAGCCGTCCCAGTGTCTCGTACTCCTTTCCGACCACGGCAAACTGCACCCCGCGCCCCGCGCCCCGGATCCCCAGGCTGTTCGGACTGCGCAATGAGACGACGGCACCGGCAATCTGGCCGAGACGCGCCTGCAGCTCTGCCGTGATCTCCTGCTGGGACCGGGACCTGTTTTCCCACAGCGCCAGTCGGATGATCACAAACGCAGAATTCGACCCGCCGCGTCCGATCAGAGACTGGATGGCCACGACTTCGCCCGAGTCGACGTAGGGCTGCAACAGCGCCTCTGCGATGCTGACCTGTTCGCTGGTGTAGCTCAGGCTGGCCGATGAGGCCGATCGCAGCGACACGAAAATCGTACCGCGATCTTCCGGGGGCGTGATTTCTTTGGGCAGACCGCTGTAAAGCGCAAGGGAGGCGCCCGCAAAGGCCAGGGCAGCCGCGATCACAAGCACACGGCACCTCAGAACGACGTCCACGCATCTGCCGAACCCCGCAGACAGGGCGCCGCCTTCAGACTTCGATGTCGCGGCATTGTCTTTACCTGGTTTTCCGGGATCGACCAGAGCGCAGATTGCAGGGCACAACGTCAACGCCACGAACGATGACAGGGCAACCGAAAATGCCAGAACAAACCCGAATTCGCCAAAAATACCACCCGCCTGCCCGGGAAGAAATGAAATCGGTATGAACACGGCCGCAAGGGTGGCCGTCGTGGAAATCACCGCAAACAGGACTTCGCGCGTTCCGATCACGGCGGCGGCGTAGGGACCCCGCCCGGACTTTCTGATCCGGACAATGTTCTCCAGCACAACGATTGCATCATCGACGACGATCCCCGTTGCCAGAACAAGCGCCAGGAGAGAGATCGTGTTGATCGAAAAGCCCGCAATCCAGATCGCCGCAACCGTCCCGATCAGGGCGACAGGCACGGAAACAGCCGGAACCAGCACCGCGCGCGGAGACTTCAGAAACAGAAAAATCACGAAAATCACGATGATCACAGCCAGCGCAATGCTGATGGTCACACCGGCGATAGAGCGTTCAACAAAAATCCCGTCATCGGAGACAATGATCAGATCCGCGCCGCCCGGCAGATCGTTTCGCAGTTCGAGAACCGCCTCGCGCACGGCGGTCGATATGGCCAGCGTGCTGGCACTGGTCTGACGAATAATGCTCAGGCCGACTGCGGGTTCGCCGTTGATGCGGGTCAGGGTTGTGGGATCGTCGGACGTCAACTGGACAAAGGCAACATCGCCCACGACGGTCTGACGGTTCAGCCTGATGGCCGAAACACTCTCTTCCGTCGTGGCGGATGCGACAGAACGCACCACAATCTCCTGGGTGTCCGTTTCAAGCGCCCCAAGAGGCAGATCAAGGTTGGCGCTGGCCAGCGCGCTTTGCATGTCGGTGAGGGAAATGCCCCGGCTGGCCAGCGCCACCGGAGAAAAGGTCACGCGCATGATCTGGTCATAGTCGCCGTTGATCTGAACCTCTGCGACGCCTTCGACGGCCAGCAGCTTTTCGGACACAGGGCCATCCGCGAGAGAGAACAGCTCCGCCAGCTCAAGCGATCCGCTGAGAACAAGACGCAGGATCGGATCGGCATCCGCGTCGCTTTTCTGGACAACCGGGTCGTCCACGTCATCGGGAAGGTTGCGGCGGGCGCGCGAGACCAGATCGCGGGCATCGTTCGCCGCGTCGACAATATCGACGGAGCGGTTCATTTCCAGAGTCAGGCTGGCCCTGCCATAGGTCGAGTTGGAGGAAATGTTCTCCAGCCCTTCCAGCCGGGCCAGAGCATCCTCCAGCACGCTGGTCACTTCGGCATCAACGGTGCTGGCCGACGCCCCCGGAAACTCCGCGCGCACGGACAGCACGGGTTGCGACACGTTCGGCAGTTCGCGCACTTCCACGGCGTACAGCGCCGCAAGGCCCCCGATGATCAAAAGAAGATTCACGACCAAAGCCAGGACCGGCCTGCCGACAAACACCGAAGCCAGCCCGCCATCGCCGGGGCCGTCTGCAGACGGGTCGGTGTGCCGTTCAGCCATCGGGCGATGCAGGGGGCGCGGTCACGATGTCGATCGCGATCTGGCTGCCCTGACTGACCTTGAACGCGCCATCCCGGATCACGCGGTCACCCTGGCGTAAATCGGCCTCTACCCAGACCTCATCGCGCACCCGCTGCCTGAGAACGACGTCCACTCTTTCCGGCTCTGTGTCCGACGTGACGCGCCAGACATAGGCGCCGTTGCGGTCCCACAACACCGAAACACTTGGCACGCGCGGCAGGGGTTGGTCCGCGTGCGCAATGCTGACGCTGAATGTCATGCCGGGAACGAGCACGCTGTCTGTATTGTCGACCTGGGCGCGAACGCGCACTGTCCGGAACTCTTCGTCGATCGAGCTGTCGAAGGCGACGACCGTTCCCGAAAACACCCTGCCGCGCAGGGCGGGCGTGCTGAGCCGGACATCGACGCCGGTCTGAATCTGTTCGATCGACGCCTCGGAGACGTAGAACTCTACGAAAAGCCGGCTTGCGTCCACGAGTGTGACAATCTCGGCTCCCTGTGGGATATAGCTGCCTATGGTCAGATCGTTGAGGTTGATGACCCCTGCAAACGGGGCACGCACCACCCGTCTTTCATATTCATAAAGCGTCTCCTCGACTTCTGCGGACGCCACCGCAAGCGCGGCGCGGGCTTCGTCGAGCTGCGCCTGGGACACCGCGGTGCTGTTCTGTTCGGACAGGGCCTGCAACCTGTCAAAGCTGGTGCGTTGCTTTTCCAGCTCGGCTCTGGCGCTCTCAAGCAAGATCTGCTGCGTGCGCCTTTCGAACGTGACGATCGGATCGCCCGTTTCGACCGTCATGTTGGGCTGAACGTGGATCTCGTTGATCGTGCCGGAGAAGTCTTCCGTGAGATGTACAAGCTGTGCGGCCTTCCCGGTGCCGATCGACTGAATCCGGCTGCGCGGCGGTGTGACGTCGACTGTCGAAACCGTCACGACGACAGAGCCGTCCGGAAAGGTCTGCGCCTGCGCCGGATCGCTCTGCGCAGTCTCGCCGCCGGAGCGCCCCTGCCCGGCCGCGTTCCATGTCGGATGACCGAACGCGATGACGGCCAACGCCCCGATCAGTGCGCCCGACAGCAGGATTGCCACAGTCTTCCAGTTGAACAAAACGCACTTCCCAACGACAGCCAGCGCACGGCGGACATTCCCGAAGGGGTCGTCCGATGTGCATCACTGTAACCCGACCCGGCGCGAATGAAAATCTCTGCGCGGATCGGCCCTGTCCTGCACACCTGTCCTGCACAGCAGGGCGTTTCGCCCCGACCTCGGGACACGAATTCACGCGACGCACGCACGCCCAAAATGGCGCGGCGGCGCGGCCGTGCGGCGTCAGATCTGCGCGACGGGTGGTTCACCACATGCTTCAGGCCGCCGGGGGCTCTTCGCCCCGATCCAGAACAAGACAGGCGTAAATCAGGACGAGCGCCGACACCAGCGCCGTGGTCCAGAAAACAGCAGCAAACGAGCCCGTTATCACGAAGACCGTGCTGCTGATGGCCATTCCGAATGTGCCGCCCAGCAGCTGGCAGCTCAGCACGATCCCGCCGGCCTGCCCCTGCATGCGGGGTGGAACCGACATCATCACCGCCCGTTGTGGCGGCACGAACAGAAACGACACGGCACCCCCGAACAGCAGCAGGCCAAGAAAGACAATGGCGACGACACCGGCCATCATGCCGGTCGCCACGATCACGACGCCGGCAAGGGTTCCCAGAACCCCGAACAGCGACGGCAGACGCGTGCCATGCCGGTCGGCGGCCCTGCCCGCCAGCGAGGCGGTCAGCACGGTCGGAACAACCGCAGGAAGCAACGCAATTCCGGACATAAGCGGCGACATCCCCACCTTGGTCTGAAAATACATGGCGCCAAAGACGAAGGCGGCGATCTTTGCAAACTGGGCCAGAAACACGATCAGGTTGGACGCGGCGAATGTCTGGTTCGAAAACAGCCTCACGGCGATCAGAGGGGGAGTCACCCGAAGTTCCAGCAGCAGGAATGCCGCCAGCATGACAACGCCGACGATGATGGACGCAAGAACCACGACATCGGCCCAACCCCTTTCGGGTCCCTCCATGATGCCGAACACGGTCAGTGCCAGGCCCAGCACCAGCAGAAGCAACCCGGCCCAGTCAAATCCACCCTCGGGCTCATGCGGCCGGTCTCGCCAGAAGATCCAGGTGATCGCGGCCACCAGCACGACAATGGGCGGATTGACCCAGAAGATCCAGCGCCACGACAGATACTCTGTCAGCACGCCCCCGACCACCGGCCCGAGAGCCAGAAAGCTGGTTCCGATGGCGCCGTAGATCCCCAGGGCCATACCGCGTTCACGCGCGTCAAAGGACAAGGTGACCAGAACCAGCGAAAGCGGAAAGATGATCGCCGCGCCCACGCCCTGTGACATGCGCGCCAGGATCAGCGCGGTTGCGTCATTCGCAAATCCCCCGACAAGCGACGAGACCCCGAAGACAAGCAGACCGGCGACCATCAGCAAACGCGTGCCGATGATATCTCCGAGCCGCCCCGCAGCGCCGGCAAGGGCCGCCAGTGTCAGAAGATAGACGTTTACGACCCAGTGTGCGCCATAGTCACTCAGCCCGATGCTCTTCTGAATGGTCGGCAGGGCAACGCCAACAACAGTTTCGTCAAGCAGGATCACCCCCAGAATGGCGCCCATTGCCCCAAGAATCCACCATCGGGTTGTCTGTCTGTCTGTCATGCGATCCTTGAACCGGGTGTTCCGAAACACGCAAAGCGCCGCGTGCGAGCCTCAGGTGTCAGCGTGCTTTTGGCAAGGGGGTCCGGCCCCCGGACAAGGCAATACGATCCGGTTTGCCGCATGGTTATGCAGGGCCGCTAGTGTGCCGCGCCCATGACGTCGCGCCAGATCTCGAATACAGCCTTCTGATATTGCGCCTCGAAGGTGGCAACCATGTAATCCCCCAGACGGCCAGCCAGCAGAACATGTTCCGTGTCTGCCACATCAGGCGCAAACATCAGAACGCCGTTTGTCTCCAGCGTTCCGAACAGGGGAAACTGCGGGTCCAGCAGGCGCGGAGCGACAGCTTCTACCCAGTCCAGCAAGGCTTTTGTGTCGTCGCGTGTGCCTTTGACCACGGGCGACGAAACAGTCTGACCCACGATCAGCGCCGCCGTCAGATAGCCGTCGGCGGCCGCCAGATATCTCTCCAACGTGCGGTCCCTGGCGGCGTTGTCCGGTGCGGGCAGGTTCAGCGCCTGTGACACGGACAGCCATGACACGCCGGGGGCCGACGGATCACCGGCGTCGTCAAGAGGTTCGGTCGATACCCGAAACCCGGTGCTCTGCCGGCAGAGGTCGCGCCACATTCCGGCAACGACCTGAGCCGCGTCGCCAGAGAAGGACGCAGTCTGAAACAGATCAGCCTGATCCGGCGCAAGCCCGGCAGGAGCAGGCGGAACAAACCGCAAAATCCGGCGGTCGCGCGCGTCAAAGATCAGGCGCCTGTCGTCAGAGAACGCAACGGTCACACGCCGGCCAAGCAGGGTTGTGCCAACAACCGAAACCAGACGCCCTGCCCCGTGTGCCGGATCGTCATAGCGGACCTCACCGTCGCCGTTCCAGCCATCTGCTGCAACCCGTGACAGAAGTGCCTTCACCCTTTCGATATCGTCACTCATGACCCGAAGACTCCGCGCCAAGGGCCTCATTCATAACCTGAACGAGCTGATCGACATCGACCGACAGGGCGCAGATACAGCACAAGGCTTCGCCGGGGTCTGCACCATTGCGAAAAAATCCCCGCCCGCCGCCCGCGCCAAAAAAAAGCGCATGCGAAAAAGGACCTTTTGGTGCGTGCCCGGTGACGTCGAAGAGGTCTGCGGCACACAGGCAAAGCGCGTCGAGATGCTCTTGCGGGTAGCGCAGCGCGCCATCCGAGCCAAGAACCGTCCGCGACTGCAGATCGGTGTAAACAAGCAACTCGCACCCGGGAACGCGCGCCCGCAGCTTCTGTAGAGCAAGTGGTGTCATTGCGCCGTGACGTCAGTCTGTTTCATGCACCGTTCTGCGCCATCACGGGATTGCCCACAACCCCGATTCAAAGACAGCCCGGTGTTGCCGCAGAAGAAAACCGCGGCCAGATCCGGCGCACCTGTCCGGCTTTGCCTATATGACCGAGTCGCAATTGGTTGCGCGCCGGGCCTTGGGCCGGCCGCGGCGGGCGTCACTTGTCCTGACCACGCGTCGTGGCATGACCTTGGGCGCAGCCGGCGCATCGTCGTCTGATCCGGCGTTCCTCGGTGCATCTGCCGCGATCGACCGTTCCTCGAAAGGTGCAGGGTCGCTGCCGGAAAAAATCTCGAGCAGCCGGTCGATGACCCGACCCATGCCGCTGGCCTGCCATGCCTGTGAATCATGCGATGCGTTGCCCGCATCCAGCAGCGACACAGGCAGGATATCGCGAAAATACTCGCCGGCTTCGCCACGCACGCGGCGGACGATCTTTTCACGGTCCCGGGGATCAGAAATCTTGTCGATCCGCGTCAGAAGAAGCAGGCTCTTGCTCCACAGGCCAGGTTCGGCACCTTCCCAGATCGCCGCCTCCGATTGCCGCCATGCCTGCGGCGCGGGCGTGCACCACAAAACCGCATCGGCCAGCGGCAACATGTTTTGCCAGGCCTCGGCGTTCATGTTCGGATCGGAACTGCCGGGCATATCGATGATGTCGCAGGATTCCAGAATATCGCAGCGCGCATGCACACGGATCGCCCGCACATCTTCGGGAACTTCAACATCGTCGATGCCGTCCTCGATAGGGTCTTCGGTTCCGTCCTGCAGAACAAAGCTTGCGCGGTCTTCACCGTGGGCATACCAGATCGGCGGCAACTGTGTTGCCGTGATCTGGGTGGGCGACATCTGTTCACCCATGAGAACATTGGCCAGCGTGCTCTTTCCGGCGCTGAATTCGCCCATCAGCGCAATGCGCATCTTCGGCTCGGTCTCGTTTTGCTCTTTTGGCGTCTCCGAAGTCATTGTGCCTCCTGGCTCTGACGGGTGTCCTGAAATTCCGACAGTAGTCCCAACGCCCTGTTCAGCATTTCCGTCTTGGTTTGTCCGTCGGCTTCGATTTGTGGTCGAAGGTCTTCAATGTTGATGTCCGTCTGGCTGGCCAGATCGAGCAGATGGGCTCTTTGACCCTCAAGAAATCCTTCCAGCGCCTTTGAAACCGCCCGGGTGTGCGCCCTGGCGTGATCGGTCACAAGCGATGTCACGAAAGGCTCTATTTCCGCGTCGATCATCTCGGCGAACTCTGAGGCAAAGGCCGAATAGCTGCGCTTGCGCCGCCACCAGTTTGTCCACCAGTTTCCACGGACGTCCAATGCGATCGTACTGCCCAGAATGACAGGCGCCGGTGCATCGGGAACGCCCGGCGCGGCCAGTTCAAGCGGCTGATCATACAGGCGAAACGCGGCGGTATAGAGATCGGCGGTGTCGGTTGTTGCCTTCTGGAACGCGGCCTGCGCGACCTTGTCGGCGCGTTTGACAAAAACCTGATAGCCCGAACGCAGCAGCAACCGAAGCCCGGTCGGGTCATACGTCCAGATTTCGTTGTCGCCGTAGATTTCCAGATGTTTGATCAGCGAGGCGGTGGCGCGTCCCAGAAAGGACTTTCTGGACTGCGTCAGCCGCTGATCCAGATCAACGATCAGGACATTGAGTTCATCATTCAGCGCCCGCAGGGTCTTTTGCGAGATCGCTTCGAACTCTTCGCCCAGCTTTTCCTTCGGGACAGCCTTCGACGTCTGCTCGGTCAGTTGCCGCGACATGACCGCCTGCGTGGCCTGAATACCCGTGGCGATGTTGCGGGCCGTCTTGACGGCACGACTGCGGAAGTCGGCGCAATCTCCTGTATTCAGGCGGCGTGCAATCATATCGCACAGATCAGGAACGCCGGACAGCTTCCAGATGCTTTCCTGAATGGTCAGTGGCGCATCCTCGGACTGCCAGCGGGCTTCGGCCCACTTGACGAGCGTGTCGCCACTTGCCGCGTTCATCGTTTCGTAATCACGATTGAGCGCGTGCACGGCCCAATATGCACTGCCAAAGATCACCTCGGCGTCCGTCGGTCCGTTATGCGCCTTGAGGGTTTCAAGGATGCTTGTCCGGATCGCACGCGTGTCGTTTGCCGGGTCCTGCAACTCGTCGATACGGTTCACGAAAATGATGACGCCGCGTGACTTGATGTTCGAGATCAGGCGTATCAGCGCCATATCGACCGTCGACAGGGCCTGATGCGCCGACAGAACCACCACGCAAAGCCGGCTCTCGCGGATTGCGTTGATCGTGATCTGTTCGCGGATCATGAATGTGTCATTGACACCCGGTGTATCCCGAAAGCACAGACGATGTTGCAGTTCCGGCTGCCCGAAATACAGATCCGCGGATTTCGTGATGTCGGCGAACCGGCCCTCCTGCGGATCGCCAAGATCGTCCCCCAGGCATATGTAGCGCTGCAGAAGATCCTCGTCGAAATAGCCGTACTCGTGGTGCTGTCCCATCAGCAACTCGAACTTCTTGCCCAGCCTCTGACGCGACTTTTCGCGCATCTCCTGCAACTGTTCGCGCACCTTTTCGAGCTCCTGATGCGCCCCGGCCCGGCTGGCAAGCTCACCGACGCGGCCGCCTCGCTGCACGAGGTTGTTCCACTCTGTTTCATCAAAGAAACGGAACGACGATCTGTGTGCCGACTGCGGCGTCCGCGGATCCAGATGCAGCGAGGTCACGACCGACGTCCAGGGATTTACATCCGCTGGCAGCATGTCGGGCCAGCCGACCAGCGCGTTGACAAGCGTCGTCTTGCCGGCCTTGACCTGACCGATAATGGTCACCGAAGGCTCGTATTCACGAATTTGGCGTCTGAGTTTTCGCGTTGCGGCCTCTGTCTGCTTGCCACCAGCAAGACCCAGAAATTCAACCGCGTCTTCCAGTCGTGAGACATCCTCGGCAAAGGCGCTCATCGGCTGGTACGCGGACCGAAGCAGCCCGTTCTGGACCGGGCGGATCTCATTGGGTTCGTCGAATTTCGGCTCTGCGTTCATAAACTGCTCTCCTCAGCACGCCGCCCCGGGCCGGGCCAGTCTGCTCTCAAACTCGGTTCTCAATTGACACAGCAGCACGGCGGCATCTTCGGCCTGCGCGCGCCCTCCTTCGACCTGCAGGAGGACCGCCATTTCTGCGGCTTCGCTGATCATGTCCCGCATTCCAACGGCAAGCGGGTTGTCCTCGGGCCAGACGAATGTCCGGTCAAGCAGGCCCTGCGCGGTTTCATTGCAATGGGTCAGAACATCCGGCGCCCAGTCATCTTCCGTCTCATCGGCCCAATCCAGCGTCTCGGCCAGGTTCCGTGCCCGGCGCTTGAGATACAAAAACGGCTCTGACAGAACCGCCAGATCGGCATCGGAGGCCGCGGCGGTCATTCCGGCAACGCCGGGGTATCCGTCGCTGTCGCGGGACGGGTCCGACGCGCGCGCCGCCACCTCCGGCGCGGGTGGCAAGGCACAACGATGCAAAAGCATTCTGGCTGCATCCACATCCTCTTGGCGCGCGGCATCAATGTGGGCCTTCAGACGCGTTCTCAGGGTTTCCGCGCGATCCGGGGCCTGCATGCTTTCGGACAATGCGATCACATCGTCAAAGCCCTGCCCCGCTTGTCCGAGACCGTCGGGCATCTTTGCGCTGCGGCCGGCCACGATCAGATAGGCATGGTTCTTGAGTTGTGCCGGCGCCTGGGTCCAGATCGCCTGCTCAGAGGGACCGAACTGCCCGGTACACCAGAGCGAAATGTCCGTTCGGGACGCCGCCCAGGCCAGGGCGGTCCGCTGTTCCGCTGCGGCAGGTCCCGCCGCCGGACAAAGGAATGACATCTGCTTGAGCGTGTCCAGGGGCGCGCTGACCTGTAACAGGACCGGGCCTTGCGCCAGCAATACCGCATCCGGCAGGGCGCGGGCGGTCAGCTTGCTGCCATCCGGCAAGGTGGCATGCGTGCTGGCCTCGGCGCCGTAGCCGATTTCAACCGTTGGCCAGATCTCGCTGTCGGGCAGCAGCTCCATGCCAATGAGCGCTTCCAGAAGGGATTCGCGCCGGTGGGCATCAACCCCGAAGACACCGATCCGAACGGGTCTGCGCAACTGCTTTAGCAGACGCGCACAGCCATCCGCGTATCTGGGCATCAGCCCCGGTGCGTTCAGCGCGCGCTCCAGATCCTGCAGCGTCTCTTCGACACCGGTCATGACAGCCCCCCCGCTCATCTGCGACTGTCGGCAAACAGGGGCAGCGCGCTCTTGAGCGCCCTGAAGGCACCGCCTTTGGCCGTGCCATACCGCCCGGCAGCAGCGGCGCGCTCTGTCCTGTCCTCGATATTGAGCACAACAAGAGAGACATTGTCCTGTTCGGGGTCATCCAACGCCGCAACGCCCGACATCAAGGCATCGGCGACACAGGATGCCGGCTCGCGATGCACCTGTGTCAGAATCGCCTGGATGGTGTCTTCGCTGACAAACTGCAAACCGTCGCTCGCCGCGATGACGATATCGTCTGGCCGGAGCGCGAAAGGCTGGTCCGGGCAGTCGATCTCGGCGATCTCGTCCCCGGTCAGAGCAGAGGTCAGACAATTGCGTTGCGGGTGGTTGAGAGCGGTTGCGCTGTCGATCAGTCCCTGACGGACCATGTGATCAATCTGGGGCGCCAGAGAGTGATCTGCATTCAGTTGCGAAAGACGGCCGTCGCGGAACAGATACAGTGGTGAATCGCCAACCGACACCCAGTACAACCAGCCGCCGGTGACCACGGTGACAAGCACCGTGCCCCCCATCCCGCCGCATTCGGGATTGGCCTGGATATGCGCCTTGAGGCACGCATTCGCAATCGACGTTGCACTGCGCAGGATCTCCGGTGTCCGATTGGTGCGGAAGTCTTCGCGCGCCAGCCGAAGCGTCAGTTCGGCAAAGATTTCTGTGACGATAACGCGGCTGGCGATGTCCCCGGCGTTGTGGCCCCCCATTCCGTCCGACAGAACGGCAAAGCCAATATCGCTTCCCTGAGAGAAAGACGTTGCAAGCGCGTCTTCCTGACGGCGTCGCGCGCCCAGAGACAGCGCAGAGGTCGCCTCGACAGTTACATCAGTTGACGCCGTCATCGCCTTCGTCCCCCTGTTCCGGCGTGGTCCACATAAAGTCAGGACCGCACAGGGCCACAAAGCGCAGCGTCGTCTTGCCGATCCGTATCAGGTCTGTGTTGGTCAGCGCTTCGGTGCTCAGGATCGGGTTTCCGTTGCGCCGAACGATGTTGGATTTGCCACCGTGACCGATAAAGAAGGCGTTCTGTTCTTCATCATAGGCAAGCGATGCATGGTTCTGCCGAGAGATGCTCTGATCCCCGAAATCAAGGCAGATTGTCTGGTCCTGCGCACGGCCGATGGTCGAGACACCGGCGGCAATCGCAAAGGACATGCCGCGACCGGGACCTTCCACGATCACCACCCAGCCTGCGGGAAACAGTGAGGATGCGGAACGGTCCACGGCCTGCCCGTCAAACACGTCCTCTGCAAGGTCGTCGGAATGAAGGCCCAGGATGCGGGTCTTTACGCGTGCCGGGCTGGCATCGGGATCCGCTGGCGCATCGGGCCGCAGCCGTGCCCGGACCAAAGGCTTTGCAGGCTCGTCCTGCGTGTCCTGCGGGGTTTCGGGCTCCGGCTGGTCCTGCCCGCATGGCTCGATGTCCCAAATCTGCTTGGCGCTGGCCTGACTGATCCGGGGATCTTCGGGCACTTCGGCCACGGGGTGACCTGTATCGGGGCTGCCGGTCTTGTCCGATGCGTCCACCTTCTCGCTTCTTGCGGCGGCGATCGGACCGAAATCCGCGACCGGCTCGGCCTGCCTGTCACGTCCACCCGGACCTGAGAACGAGAGTGGTCGTTTACGAACGATTACGTCTTTCAACTGCTTCACTGGGATGCCTCTTGCTAATTGTTATGCCGATTGACCTGTAGACGCCGGAGCGCCGATGCGGCTTTGGCAACCACGTAGGACACGGCGATCCGCCCGTAGGCTGGCCGGGCCATCACCGTGTCAGACTGCGCCACATCCGCGGGCAACGGGGCTTTTTCTGCGGGCGGCGTGCGTGGAACAGCGACTGCGGGCTTCTGTTTCCGGCTTTTCTGTTCGGTCCTGACCCCGCTTTTCTGTTCGGTCCTGACCCCGGCAGTGTCCTGCGACTGGCGCACCAGCTGGGACACCCGCGCGTCGATCTCAAGATTTTGCTGCGCCTCCTGAAGCAGGATTTGCTTGCGCCGCTCGACGTCGATCAGATCGCGCCATTCCCGGGCCGTTTGTATGCGTTCGCCCGGAAAGACGCTAAGACACTGATTGATCGCGTCCAGAAACTCTGTTTCATACTCCTTGAACCGCCCGTCCAGCGGCATGAGCGGATCGGCGGTCTTTCTGGCTTCTGCCGCAAGGCGGACTTGACTGCTTGGCGGGGCAACGCCCGACACAAGATGGTAGAAACTGGCGGCAAGCGCATAGAGATCGCTGGAAAACTGGTGTTCGCTGCCCACCAGATAAAACTCGTGCGGAGAATAGCCGTCCTTGACGGTCAGCACCTTGGACAGAACACGGCTGACCCGTGTCGCGCTTTCCCGTGCGGCGCCAAAATCAATCAGAACCGGCGCGCCGGTTTCTTCAATCAGAATGTTGTCGGGCGAGATGTCACGGTGCAGGATTCCGCGGTCATGAAGATAGCTGACCGCCTCCAGAAGCTGGATCAGCAGTTGCTTGATATCAGCCGGAGCAAGCTTGTGGGGATCCTCGTTGATGATCTGCAGCAGATCACGGCCGGGCACGAAATCCAGCGCCATATAGGCGGTGTCATTGTCCTTGAAGAACTGATGAACCCCGACGATGTAGGGATGCTGAAGCTCTGACAGCGCCAGTGCCTCTTTCTCGAACAGCTTGAGGATCTTCCTGAACTCTGCCGCCCCTCCCTTAGAGCGCGGCCGAATGCTCTCGTTATGACGGCAACAGATCGCGCCCGGAAAACACTCTTTGATGACCACCTTCCGCCCCAGACTGTCACGCGCCAGATAGGTGATGCCGAAGCCGCCGGAATTCAGATAGTTTTCAATGGTATACTGCCCACCGCACAGAACTGTTCCTGGCGGCAGCTCATCCCCGAACGCATTCGGGGGCGCAGCGTCGGTATCTTCGACCGAATTCTTCAAGGCCCGTGTCCTGACAGCTTTGCTGAGGATGAAACTGGGACAAAAACACTTTTTAACCCCGTGGAGTATTCTGCAAACCGTGTTTGAAACGTGGCGACTTTGCGATTTTCACGGGGCACGCCTCGGGCAGGCGAACCGCCGGAACGGGTTTCGCGCCTCTGGTGCGGATGGGCCACAGTTCAGGGTCGGGGTGTACCGCCTGTGCGTGCGGCTTGCGCGGCGTCCGGGCCGAACCGGCTGTCCCGGATCCTCACGCGCGTTCAACACGCGTCGCACCATGCGCCGCGACATCTCCCATAAGCGCCTTGATCCAGCGCGGCAGCCTGAAGTGCTCACTGATCACTTCGTCAAGCGACATCCAGCGCCCGCCTCCCACGACGAAGCTCAGGATCAGGACCGACCAGAGCATCGGGTATTCCCATCCCCCGCCGGGTGATGCCCAGATGAACCCAAGCGAGAAATGATGTCCCATGATCGTCGCCACCATCAGATAGATCACCGTCAGAAAACAGGCGAGACGTGTCAGAACACCCAGACCAACACCAAGTGCAGCCGCGCATTCGATCGCGCCTGCGAGCAGTACAAACTGCAACGGGTCGCTGACCCCAAGGGCCTGGAATGCCGCGACATCTTCACCGCGCGTCTGCGGGCCGGCGAACAGCTTTTCCGTGAAATGCGGAACAAGATCGAGACCGATATAGAGCCGGACAAAGGCCAGCTGGATCATCGGCAAGGTTGTCTTGGCGCGCCCCGGCTGTGTGTCTGCGCGAAGATCGTGCACTGCGATACACACGAGAATGCCTGCAAAGATGAGAAAGACGATGGCACAAACGACGACGATCCACTGAAGGCTGAACAATGCGGCAATACGCCAACCCACCAGAAGGGGAAAAATCCCGCACAGAAATATCAGGCGCGGAATGTGAACCGGCGCAAACGCTGTGAGAACGCTCGATGCCAGCAGGAAGGCGAGCAGAAAGAGCACCGCGGACGATCCGGTCAGGTCGGAAACGGATGCGTCCGACGCCCCGAAATTCGACACACCGGCCCATGTGCCAAGTGCAAGCAAAAAGGCCAGTGCCGTCAGCCCGACGGCCGCCATCTTCAGCCAGCGGATCGTATCAATCATCTGCATGTCGCATCTCTATGTCAGGACGTTCTCATCTGTACAAAATCCGGCCGGATAGACCCCGGTCGTACTATTGGCCTTCGTGCGCCAGCTTATCCGACAAAAGAGAAAGGCGGCTGTTCCAGGTCGGAACGTCACCGGACATGGCCATGGCCAGCCGCTCGACGCCGAAGGCATAGGAAAGTTCGTCGTGTTCCGCGATGGCGGCCTCCCCGATCTCGATCCACCCTGCTGCCGTTCCGTCCCGAAGCGCACCGGGATTATCGCTGAGCGCGTAATAGAGTCCGACCGTGGCGAAGCCGTCCGTTTCGCCGGGCGCGCGGAAGTATCCGGATCCCGCGCCTGACTGAACCGCCGCGGCACGGTCGCGCAACGCCACATTGTCCGCGCGCACAAGACCAAGGTCCGCAAGATGCGGCGCCACATCGCTGAATTCAGGAATGCTGACAAAGCCGAGTCGCGCGGGGTCGAGCCCGAGATGACCCAGGACGTCGGCCATACGCGCAAACTTGCCCGCAAGCGACACGCTCGGGTCGTATCGGGTGGCGAACAGTTCGAAGATCGGCAACACACCAGGACGCGCCTTTTCTGCGGCATCATCCGCGCGTGCGCAAGTCTGGAAGACAAATGCATCCTGCGCCTCGAAGACGCCTGTTTCATCAAAGCGCAGCCCCTCGTTCACATCCGGGCGCCCGGTGCGCAGCGGCGCGGGCGCCGATCGGGTCTGTCCGAGATCTCCGTGAAATCCTTCAAGCAGGGCCTGTGCCCGGGTCAGGGCCGGTTCGAACGCCTCCGCCTGCGCGCGTGCGGGCAGCGCCGAAAGCGACGCCAAAGCCGCGGCACCCGAAACGAAGCTCCGTCGATCCACTGCCATCCTTGCCAGCCTCCGGTCGCGCATGCGGTCGAAAAAGATACGGTCAGGCTACGGGCAAGAGCCGCGCATCGCAAGACGCGGCGCACGACCCGCCTGCGGCGTCTGGCTTGTCCGTGCCGGCATTACGGGCAGCGGGGCGGCATGGGGCCCACACCGCCCCCGAGAGGCCGCGCACGCGTTCGTGCGCAAGACCGGCGCCCGGCGCTGGTCGGGTCACAGCAACATGGGCGTGCCGTCAAACTCTTCCTCGTCGTCTTCGATGGCAGGTCGCGCGTTTTCGTCAAAGTCCAGTTGCGGGATTAGCGTGCTCAACAGGTCCTCGACCTGTTCAACATCCTCCGCTTCGGGGGCCGGTGCGGCGCCTGTGGACCCTGCGCCGGACGAGCCAAAGAACCCAAGGATCATTTCGACGATCCGCGACACCAGTTCCGACAGGGTATCCACAACATCGTCGTCACTGTCGTCCTCGCTGGCCGATGTGTCCTGTTCCTGCTGATCCTCGGACCCGGTGTCGTCTGTCTGACCGTCATCGTCCGGCTGGGTGTCCGTTTCTTCGTCCGGTTGCGGCACGACCGGATCTTCCGGTTCTTCGGGCACGTCATCGGCCACGGGGTCCACGGGGTCCACGGGATCGTTCTGTTCCGTGTCCGTGTCCTCATCCGCCCCTGTCCCGGTATCGTCGTCCGATCCCGTTTCGGTTTCGTCAAGCGGGTCGTCATCGGGCACCGTGCCGGTCTGGTCGTCATCCTGCGACTCGGCGTTGCCGTCCGGTCCGGCACCTGTGTTCTCGTCGGGCTCTGCTTCTGTTTCATCGCCAGCGGGCGCATCCGCAGTGTCGTCAGCGCCTGTTTCGTCGCCGGGCCCTGTGCCGGTGTCGTCCGATGACCCCGATGAATCCACAATGCCATAGAGCGGATTGAGCGCATCGAAATCCCCGTCGGCCTCTGACAGAAACACCGCCTCTGTGTCGGTGATCGCACGGTCCAGCATCAGGACATTTTCGATCTCTCCGTCAAAATGCCAGGTCAGGTTGTCGTCATCTCCGTTGCGCGTGCGCGTCGCGGCCCCGAGCACCGCGTCTTCGAGGTTGCCCAGCATGCCGTCGGAAAAACCGTCACCTTCGGCGATCTGCTCTCCGTTCAGGTAAAGCTTGAGTTGGTCGCTGTCGAAGGTGAAGGCCATGTGATACTCTTCGCCGGCTTCGATCCTGGTTCCCCAGTCATACAGGTAGGTTTCATCCTCCTCGGACTGGAACCGGACCTTCAGCACACCGTTGCTGCTGATGAACGCCGTCAGATGGCCGCCATCCTTGAAACCGGAATGATCCTTGGAAAACAGAGCCTGGTTCTGATCGTTACCGGGATTGTAGGCGACAAAGCTGAAGGCGAGCGTGCCCTCGGCGGCGGCCTGGGCGCTGGTGTGCGGGATCTCGATCGGCTGATCGCCGCCCCCAAACATACCACCGCCGTGCGACATCAGAACGGTGGGCTGTTCTATGTCATCCGGCACGCTGGAGGCGAATGTGACCTCGCCGGCGTTCAGCCAGGGATTTGACGAATACGCCTCGGGGTCGCTGCCCATCGGATCGCCATTCACATCGCGCGTGTCGTATCCCAGATGCATCTCGCCATCGAATTCCGTCCATTTGGTATCGCCTGTCGGCGCGAAGGCCTCCTGAAGGTCGTCGATCGTGTCGACCACCCCGTAATGCACCGCAGGATCGGTGATGATCGCATCCTGCTCGACCTTGTCACCATGCACGACCACGTAGCCGAGGTAATCCTCATCATGCGCACCGCCACCGTTACCCTGTTGCGAATAGACCGTGATGATGGACACCATATCGTCGTCGATGCTGTCCCCGTCCGTGTCCACGGTGGCATAGCTCACATCGACATTGGTCGTGTGTCCCTTGATCGAGATCGTGTCATCGGCGGCAACATAGTCGGCGATCACGTCGATCCCAATTCCGTCGACCCAGTGGTCGTGGACATACTTGTTTTCGCCCGCGACACCGTGCCAGTGGATCATCCGGCCGTCACTCATGGTGTTGTCAAGAATGCTTTCCCTTGTGCCGTTGATCAGGGTCTCGAACTGGAAGGTGTCCTTGCCGTCTCCGCCAACCAGCACATCGTCACCGACAAGCGGCTGATCGACCCAGTCGAAAAGCTTCAGATAGACCTCGTCGATGGATTGCGAGGGGCGCGACGGATCGTCCAGGACAAGCTGTCCTGCGCGATCTTCACCCACATCCGACCGGCTCAGGATGATGTCATCGCCATCGCCCCCGACCACGAGGTCCGAGCCCCATCCGCCATCCAGCACGTCATTGCCCGATCCGCCCTGCACATAATCATTGCCGTATCCGCCGGTCACCGTGTCGTTGCCGGCACCGCCGGCAAGTTCGTCGTCCCCGGCCCCGCCGTCGATCATGTCGTTGCCGCCGGCCCCATCGACAACGTCGTCACCGGCCACCATCGGCTGCGAACCGGCGGGGTTGGTCAGCGCCGCGCCCGGGCCATCGTTCATCAGGGCGTTGATCTCTGACAGTGTCAGAACGTCATCGGGCGTGTAGCCCCCCCAGACGCCGAACTCTGCAAGACCACCTTCGTATTCGTTCACAAGATCTTCGCGGTCTGTGGCGAATTCCTGCGCGGTGTCGTTGAGCTTGGCGATGTACTGGTCAGCCCCGAACACCCAGGGTTCATCATTGGCCAGAAGATAGGCTTCCCGGAACGCACCGGGCGTGGCGACGTTCCCGTCCACCGCCGTCCACGCATTGTTGCCGACGGCCTGTCCGTCAAGATAGACCGTCACGCCCTGACTGGTGAAATTCACCGCCAGATGCTGCCAGTCGCCCTCCTGCAGCAGCGATCCCGTCTCCCACGCATGATTCTTGCCGCCGTCGCCCTCGGCCATGCGCAAGAACAGACCACCCTCATCGGTGTGGCCCAGCCGGAAGTGCCCGCCCTCTCCGGAGCCCGACTGATCCTTGGTCACGAACATTGATTTTTCGCCCAGATCATCCGGCCGCACCCACATGGCAATGGTGCCCTGGGTGATGTTCATCGCCGGGTCATGGGCCAGATAGGCGAAACTGTCCTCGCCATTGAAATACATCGCCTCGGAGCCCGGTCCGCGCGGGCCTTCCGTCACGGAATCCGAATTGATAAGCGCCTGGTTTTCCCAAAGAGTGTAGGCCTTTACCGACCCGCCATCGCCCTGCGTCTCGTCCGAATGTGCCCCATCGACGCCACCGTCGAAACTCCAGAACCCAAGCGCGCCGGGCAAACCTTCTGGGTCAGGCGCGCCGGTTGGCGCCCAGGTTTCGCCTGCGCCCGTACCGGTCACTGTTTCTCCGGCTCCGTCCACAATGCCCAGCGGTTCAAACGGCGCACGGGTCGGCGGCATCTCGTCCGACTCACCACCGCCGGACGCCAGCATCGATTCGTCAAAATTGTCGTTGTCGAACGCACCGTAGGGATCGCCCGTCACAGCGCCCAGAACGTTGGTGCCCGGTCCACCGTGACCGTGCATGTGCATGTCCATCGTCGAGGGCTCGCGGGTGTCATAGCCCTTGATCGTCTCCGATCCGACGGTTGTCAGCTTTTCTTCGCCGATCGGCACCAGCGCCTCTGCAATGTCCGCGAAAGTGTCGACCATGCCGTAGGTCACCATGTCGTCGGTCTGGATATCATCGACATCGACAAGATCACCATGCACGATCACCTGTCCGATCAGGTCCATGTCATGCGCGCCGCCGTTGCCATGCTGCACCGACATCACCGTGATGATGGATTCCAGCGCCTCATCCCCCATCACGTTGGCATAGGTCACATAGGGCACGGCTGTGTGTCCGATCACCGCGATATGATCTTCCAGCGCGTTGAAATCGGCGATGATGTCGATACCGGAATGATCAACCCAGTGATCGTGCAGTTCGTCATTCTCGCCGGCCACTCCGGCCCAGTTGATGGAGCCGTCCGCCTTGACGTGCTGTTCGACGATATCCAGCTTGGCGTTGATCTGCGGAGCAATCAGGAACGTGTCGGCCCCCGCGCCGCCGATCAGCACGTCATCGCCCACAAGTGGCTGGCCGTTATAGGCGTACAGCTTCTGCGTGACCGGATCGACCTCGTTGTCGGGATCGGGTCGCGTTTCGTTCCCGAGCGCAACCTGCCCGATGCGCTGTTCGCCGGTATCCGACCGTGACACCAGTATGTCGTTGCCGTCACCCCCATCCAGCACGTCCGATCCGCGACCGCCGTCCAGAACGTCGTCTCCCTGTCCGCCCAGCAGAATGTCATCGCCGTAACCGCCGGTGATTTCGTCGTCCCCGCCGAGGCCGTCGATCAGATCGTCCGCGCCTGCGCCATCGATGACATCGCGCATCTCGGTTGTCGGGGTTGTCACCGGTGTGTCCAGACTGTCCGGTCCGAGAAAATAGGACGGGTGGTAGTCTTCGACCGGAACGGTTGCGATGGACGCCGCAGGGTTGGTGACGTCGCTCGGATCCATATAGAATGCACTCTGGTTCACCGGCAGACCGTCGATTTCCATCGACAGCGACATGCGGCCTCCGCCGTCGAAGTACAGCAGTTCGAGTTCATAGAGGCCACCGTCGAACTCGGCGACACGGCTGGTTTCCTCGGATGCGCGCGTGCTGGCAAACTCTGAAAAGTCCACGCCGCCCAGTTTCATCTCAAAGCCGTCGTCCGATCTGATGGTCACTTCGTGAACGCCCGGCGGAATGTAGACGAAGCCAGAGAAGATCAGAGCCGATGGTCCCATTTCAAGGTTGCCGCCTGCCCCGGCGATAGAGGCCGCGTCGTCGCCAAGAAATTCGGCAATGCTGGTGTCGCTTTTCTGCGCCCCGTAACTCAGTGCGCTGGATGTGAACGTCACCACCGGATCGCCCTCGGCCGCCTCGGCGGCCTTCTGCGTGTTCCAGATCGACGTGCCCGGTACAAAGGCGGCGCCCGCAAGTCCGGTGCCTGTCACCGGGATACCGGTGATCTGATCCTGGGCGACGGTCGGTGTCAGCCCGGCGGGTGTATCGATTTCTGCGGCATCGAATGTGACTATTGAGTTCATCGCGCAACTCTCCTGTTGACGGACGCATCCACGCCCGCCGCCCTCGTTTTGAGACATCAGTTTTCTGGGGTACTCACGACACTCTTGAGTCCGGTCATTTCAGGCTGGAACGCGCCCGAAACTGCACATTGGCAACCGGTCGAAAATCACCGTTGAAATGAATTGTGTCGATTACAGGGCGACTGTGACGCATTAAGGTCTCAATCCCAACCCTCGGCCTCCCGTGTCGGAGGTTTTTTGCACATGGCACGGTAAGTATATGATATTTTTAGTAAAATTTTTGCTCAAATCTGATTGTGCGTTTCCGCGCTCTGGAAAACCCTGCGTCGGCGCCCGGGGACCAGGTTTCAGTTTCCGGACCAGTCACCATGGTTTGCGGGATTGATCGCGCAAGGGAAACGACGCGAACCGTCGCTGATGCACAGGGCCGACTCACCCGCGTTGCGATCTGTCGGGATCGGGCCGCCCGCGTCACGCGGCCAACGTGGCTTGACGTCACGCCACCCGTCGCTGCGCCGGAGCATCAGCCGGACGCGCGGCGGGACACGCGGCAGGACCGGCACGCCCCATCAGGTTTCGGTGAACAGGCCGGCCTTGATGCTCGCTTCTACCAGTTCGGCAACCGAGCCCACGCCCATTTTCTCCAGCACGCGGGCGCGGTGATGGTCCACGGTTCGCGGACTGATCCCCAGAAGCCGGGCGATTTCCTTGGACGAGTTCTGCCCGGTGTGCGTGGACAGGATCGAGGCGATCTCTTGCTCGCGTTCCGTCAACGCCTGATAGCGCTCAATCGTTTCCTTGGTCTGCAGGTTGGATTTCCGGCGTTTCCTTTCCGTCTCCAGCGCGGCATCAATGCGCTCGATCAGGATCGACTGTTTGAACGGCTTTTCCAGAAAATCGACCGCACCCATCTTCATCGCCTGAACAGATTCAGGAATGCCCCCGTGTCCGGTGATGAAAATGATCGGCACCTTGTGACCGTTCTCCTTCAGATGTTTCTGAAGCTGAAGACCATCCATGCCGGGCATCCCGTAATCCAGGATCAGACATCCTGCCGTCGTGCCATCGTAAGCGTCGAGAAAATCTGTGGCCGAAGCGAAAGCCACGACCTGATAGCCGCGCAGGCTGAGGGCCCGCGACAGCGACGCCCGGATAACCGCATCATCGTCAACAAGAAACACACAGGGCCCGTCCATGGCGGTGTCTGACATGGTCACGTTTCCTTCAGTGGCAATGTGAAACAAAACCGGGCCCCCGGTGCGGACCGGTCCAGCCAGATCTCGCCGCCATTGGCCTCGATCAGTGTCCGACTGATGGACAGGCCCAGCCCCATCCCGTCACGCTTGGTTGTTTCGAATGGTGTGAACAGTTCGACATCCGCGCTGACGCCGGGACCGGCATCCTCGACACTGATCTGAACGTGATCGTCTCTCTTTTCCGCGGCTACGCTTACGATCCTGTGTGTGCAGCCGCCGTCAGCGACGGACTCGATGGCGTTTCGCATAAGGTTCACAACCACCTGCGCAATTTGCACACGCACCGCGTTCACATCGACCTCGGGGCCATCCGTAATCGCAATCTCTATCGAATGCTGGCGCGCTTCCGGTCGCACAAGACGGCGTGCCTGCCGGAGCAGTTCCCGCACGCCGAAAACGCTTGGCACGTTTTCATCCTTGCGCACCAAAGCGCGAAGCGCGCGTATGATGTCGGCCGCCTGATGCGCCTGCTGATCAATTTCACCCAGCAGGTTGCGAATGTCTTGCGGCTTCTCAGGTGAAGCATCAAGCGTGTACTGCGCCGCGTCCACGGTCTGCGTGATCGCCGTGAGCGGCTGGTTGAGTTCGTGCGCCAGCCCAGTTGCCAGCTCGCCCATCATCTCCTGTCGCGAAAAATGCGCAATCTCGCGGTTCAGCGTTTCGATCTTTTCTTCTGAAACACGCGTCTGCGTGATGTCGTCGATCGTGGCCACAATGTAGGTATCGCCCTGTTTGTCGGCCTGAAAATAGATGCCGTTGAAACTGATCCAGACCGGTGTCCCGTCTTTTCTTATCGCCTTCGCCTCAAAGCCAAATGCCGAATGCTGCGCGATCCGCTCGTCAAACTCGACCAGCGCGTCCGTCTCCTCGGGATCAATCAGGCTCTGAAAGGCCACGCCCACCAGCTCGTCCTCGCGGTAGCCCAGCAGCCTGGCAAAACTTTCGTTGACCCGGATCAGCCGGCCGGTGGTGCCCTCGATATGCACCATCCCGCGCGACGCCTTGTCGAAGGTCAGGCGATACTCGGTTTCCGTTTTCTTGCGTTGCGAGATTTCGTTGACCAGCGCGGTGTTGGCGTTTTCAAGCTCCTTGTAGGTACGGGGCATCGGTTCATTGGGGTCGATCTCGCCTTGTGAAATCAGCGAGGATCTCACGGCAAACGCGCGCACCGGCGCATGGATCTTGTTGGCAAGCGCAAGGCCAAGCAGGGCCGTCGTTCCGACAACGGCAATCGCGATGATCGTGTTCTGCGTCCGGTTGTCCTTGATTGTGCCGATGAAATCGTCCTCCGGCGCATAAAGAACGATCGTCCACGGGATATCATCGAGACCGAACGGCATGATCAGCGAGACGAAATGCTGACCCATGTGTTCAAAATCGGACTGAATGAGGCTGTCAATCACAACCTCATCCCCCGTCAGCCGCCCCTCGAAGGCAGCGCGTGCGATTGGATCATTGATGTCGGTGATCGAGGGAAATTGCAGCCCTCCCCCCTCGCCCTGCGTCGTCAGCAGGTCGGGGTTGGGATGGGCGATCACATCGCCATTTCGATTGAGAATGAACGCGGCGCCGTTCTTGCCGATGCGCAGCTGCGACAGGAAACTGGAAAGTTCCTTGATCTCAATGTCCACGCCGACAACGCCCTGGACAACGTTCTGATACCCGACAACCGGCGTGGCCGCCGTAATCCCAGGCGATTGCGAGGTGAAGAAGATGTAGGGATCTGTCCAGATGCTCGCGCGTTGCGCTTTGGCCGCCTTGTACCAGGGACGGGCGCGCGGATCGTACGTGTCCTCGGCATCGAAGTAACGCCCGGCATCCGCAAAGTCGTCACCGCGCTCTATGAACAGGGTCCGCTCCGCGGCGCCGACATCCACATCCACGATCTTTGTCAGATACGCCTGATCACCGTTGCGCTTGACGTAAACGAAATTGCCATCTTCGTCTCCGTAATAGGCCCCCGCGAATTGCGGGGCGGACCGCAACTGCTGAAACAGCAGACCTTCCAGATGATCCCGTTCTTCCCGCCTGACGATCTGATTGGTGGCCAATGCGGTCGAAAGCTCTGCCGCGCTGCGGGCCGGAGACATGAACCATTTTGTATGCTGGATCACGTTGGTGCCGACATCGACAAGTTGCGTTCTTGCGTGTTCCAGAAGGGTGCGCTCGGACGTGAAGTAGGACGAGAACACAACACCGGCCACCGCGAAGAGTTGCAGCCCAGCCAAGGCCAGCGCCAGAATTGCCCCAAGCGATCTCATGTATTCACCACGTTCCCCGGTTCACGGCTCTGCGAGATGACAACCTATCACCATGTACGCAAAAGGGAATTGTGAAGCGAACGGGACCGTCGGACAATCAAGAAAAAGCGCTCCGTCCTGGGGGGACGGAGCGCGCTAATCCAAGCCACTCACTCCTGGACAAGCAACACACTCGCACTACGCAAATAACCGAGATCCGACCAATCAGTCGCGTCGACCCAAGACCAAGGCTAGAGGCTTTGCAGGAAGCTGCCTATTGGCGCTATTGCCTAGGTAGATCTGCCTAAAGCGTTTCGCGGCAACCCTGACTGACGGCGTGTCGCGAAACGCGGTGCAATGGCTACATGCTGCGCGCCTTTCGCCTTGGGCTGGTGTTTCGGGGCAGAGGCGAAGGGCTTGATTGCGCGTCCGGTCAGGAGCCTGTTGCACGCCCGGAGCGTCCACAGCGCCGGTCTGCGGCCGCGCAGGGCCATGCGAGCCATTAGACCGGTCCGGCGCACACCCGGTCCCCGGCACGCAAACGGTTCCGGGAACCGGGATTGAGCGTCCCATGTCCTGCGTCGCGGTCGCGACGCGTCAGACAAAGGTCCTGCGCGCTGCCCGAACTGCGGAACGGCCTGCCTCTGTGCCCGTGCCGGGCAAGCGGACAAACCAGTCCGTGAGTGGTCACAGTCCGAAGAGTGCACCACAGCGCCACAGGAAGCAAAAACCACGAGCCTTGTCTGACCCGGGGCCTTCATCGCCCAAACTAATTAATTTTCTAGCCCGTTCCGCGCCATCTCGCCAGTTACATTTCCGAGAGATACGCACGACATCGGGGCACGGGCGTCGCCCAATTGTCGTGAGAGGTGCCATGCCGGCCTCGTGATCAAGACGGTCGCGCACGCAGATCAGCACCGCGCTCCCGGCAACGTCTGCCTGTCTGGCGACCCTGCGGCGCGCCTTCGCTCAGCACGGCACACAGATTAAAGCGTTTCGTGACAGGCCTGAACCGCAGCGTGTCGCGAAACGCAGTGCATTGTCCCTCTGCTGTGCGCCTTTCGCCTTCAGTTGGTGTTTCGGGGTAAAGGCGAAAGGCTTGGAGGTCAGAACGCGCGCGGTCTGTGCGAAGTGCGCGGCGCACAGTCCCCCGACCGCGTGGTTGCAGACCGCAACCGGGGCGCGCCGCGAGTGTGGGCGCGGGCGAAAGCACGGCAATGTCAAGAAATGGGTCTGATGTTGCCGCATTTTCGCGAAGACTGGGCCCATGACGATCTTTTCTGCTCCGTCAGATCAGCCTTGCGCTGCCACACCTGCTTCGCCGGCGTCGGATTGCATGTCGTCTCGTCATGCACGCCTCTTCGAATTGCTGCGACAGGAAACACTGGCACAATCACACGCAGCCCTGACCGTCGACATGACCGGCAACGAGGACAGCCTTGCTGCATTTTGTGCGACGGCGCAGGGATCACTGACCGCCCGGTCCGGCGGATCGGGACAGGCACGCGATCCCTGACCGGATGCGCCGCGGTGCGTCACGCGTCGTCAGACGCGCCCCTGTACCCCATGGCGACGACAAACTTTTCCGAACTGTCCGCCCGCGATGCGGGTGGCTTTACGTTCGCCACTTTGGCAAAGCGCTGCTTGAGACGTTTTTGCAGGTCACCTTCCGCCCCGCCTGCAAGCACCTTTGACACGAAAGTGCCACCCGGCCCAAGCACATCAAATGCCAGATCCGCCGCCGCTTCGCATAGCGCGATAATTCTCAGATGATCGGTTTGCTTGTGGCCTGAACTGGCGGCCGCCATGTCCGACATCACCACATCCGCCGGTCCACCGAGCCAGTCCTTGATCTTGCAATCGGCCCCGTCCGAAAGAAAGTCGAGCCGGTGTATCTCGCAGCCCGCAACAGGCTCCACCTCCTGCAAGTCTATGCCGAGAATCGTGCCGACCGGCTGATTGCCTTGTTCGGCCAGCGCATTGACGCGCGACACCGCAACCTGACACCACCCGCCCGGCGCACAGCCCAGATCAACCACTCGCGCGCCCGGCACGAGAAATCCGAACTTGTCATCAAGCTCCATGATCTTGAACGCGGCGCGGCCACGAAACCCTTCGGACTGGGCGCGCTTGACATAGGGATCGTTCAGTTGCCGCTGCAACCAACGCGTCGAGGACAGCTTGCGCCCCTTGGCGGTCTTGACCTTCACCGTCAGGTCGCGCTGCCCGCGTCCGGACGACTTGCGCGCGGCGCGCGGCGGCTGACCTGATCCAGGGGGTCTGCGAGAGCCGGCCATCAGGCGCGCCTACGACAACGAAGGCGAAAAGACGCCATCGGCGGACATCTGGGCATACAGCATGCCCTCCCGCAATCCGCGATCCGCCACAGACAGCCGGTCCGTCGGCCAGCACCGCAACAGCGCCTGCAGGATCGCAGCGCCCGACATGATCAATGCCTGACGATCGGTGCCGATGCGGGGATCGGACCGCCGACCGTCCGGCCCCATGGCAAGGTAGTCGCGGATCACCCGGTCGATCTGATCGCTGGTCATGCGCAACCCGTCGACCTTGTTGCGATCATAGCGGCGCAGGCCGAGATGACTTGCCGCGACTGTCGTAACCGTTCCGCTTGTGCCGACAATCTGGAACCCCTCGCGTCGAGGGACGTCCGCATAGGGCGAAAACTCGGCAAGGTTTTCCTCAAAGTACCAGCTCATCAGGGCAAACCTGGCCGCGTCATCATCCACATCGCGAAACTGGTCGCGCAATGTCGCAACGCCCAGCGGAACGCTGATCCAGTCGACCACGCGGGCCTGCGATCCGCCACCGCCCGGACTGCCCTCGGGAAACCCGCCGTGCATGCGCATTATCGATCCGGCCCGTTCCCGTCTTGGCACCGAACTGAGGTCAATCCAGACCAGCTCGGTGGATCCGCCGCCGATGTCCACGACAAGCAACTGCCGGGTCTTCTTGCTGACAAGCGGCGCGCAGGACACGACGGCCAGTTGCGCCTCTTCCTGAGGCTCGATGATCTCCAGTGTCAGGCCTGTCTCTTTCTTGACGCGCCGGACGAACGCTGCGCCATTCTCTGCCCTGCGACACGCCTCTGTCGCCACCAGACGCATGCGCGTGACACCATGCCGGTCGAGTTTGCTGCGACACACGCGCAGCGCTTGCAGGGTGCGATGTACGGCCGCGCGCGACAGCCGACCCGACAGCTCGAGGCCGGATCCGAGTTGCACGGATTTCGAAAAGCTGTCCACGACCTTGAACTGCTCGCCCTCAGGGCGGGCGATCAGCATACGACAGCTGTTTGTCCCCAGATCCAGTGCCGCATACAGCGGCTGGGTCCGGGGCTGGACCAGTGCGGGGCTCTCTACCGCTGTAACACCGGCCAGCACGCCGACCGGTGCGTCTGGGAGTGCGCCCGCACCTTTCGGACGCCTGGGCGCCATGAGCACGCCCTCCAAAACGAGTTGGACGTAACGTAAACACTGGCCAGCGCGCACGCAAGCTTTCAGCGCGCTCTCGGGTGCAAGTAACAGCCGCCGGATCATGTCCCGAGGCCGCGCCATACGCCGCGTGGCCACGCAGAAATCGATGGTATATGCTATGTGCGTCGCTACTTGGCAGCGTTAAGTCGAAAATCAGCACTGTCCGGACGCCACGCTGATTTACGTAGAGCGGAAGAGCGCGGGATTCGCGCGGAACAGAGCGGGTCACAGGAATGGTCGATGTCACGATAGTATATTGGCGGGATATTCCGGCGCAGGTGATCGTCGGCAAGGGACGGCGCGGGTCCAAAGTACAGCTTCCCGAGCGTTTCGAGCAGGCGATTGATGCCGCCGCGATGCGCACGGGCGCGGCGCAAACGGACGCATATCTTGCCGAATGGCGCAAGGCGCCGCCCTACTCCGTCGAAGGCGACGCGGAAGACGTGGCAAAAGCCGAAGCCGCGCGCATTGATGCGGAGTATGACCGCCAGCGGGTGCGGGACCTTATCAAAAACGACGGATGGGCATAAGTCCGGGATCAGTCTGGGAGGCCACGATGGCTTTGTTGAACTTCAGGAAGCGTGAGACGTCGCGGGACTCTGCCCCAAACGCGGAGCTGGAAACATTTCTGCAGGGCTACTCGATCGAGGTGATGCCGCGCACCGCCGAGAAGGTGGATGATTTCAGAACCCTCCTGCCCGAAGGCACGCGTGTCTACATCGCCCATATCGAAGGCACGCCGATCGAGGACATGGTCACCACCGCAAAGCGCATCGCCGGCGAAGGCTACGATGTGATGCCGCACTTTCCCGCGCGGATCATCAAGGACGAGGCCACGCTGACAGACTGGATTGCGCGGTACCAGGGCGAAGCGGACGTCAAGCAGGCGCTGTTGCTTGCGGGTGGCGTGGCGCACCCCTACGGCGCATTCGACAGCTCCATGCAGCTGCTGGAGACCGGCCTGTTCGATCGCGCCGGTTTTACGCACCTGCATGTGGCGGGCCACCCTGAAGGCAACCGCGACATTGACCCCGATGGCGGCATGCAGAATGTCGAGGATGCGCTGCGCTGGAAACAGGCCTTTTCCGAACGGACCGACGCCAGCATGGCACTTGCGACGCAGTTTTCGTTCGAGGCAAAGCCCATCATCGAATGGGTTGACGGTCTGGCACAAGCGGGCATCACCCTGCCCGTTCACATCGGCATTGCCGGCCCGGCCAAGCTGCAGACGCTGATCAAGTTTGCCATTGCCTGCGGTGTGGGGCCGTCGCTCAAGGTCCTGCAAAAGCGCGCCATGGATGTGTCGAAACTGCTGCTGCCCTACGAGCCGACAGACGTTCTGACGGACCTGGCTGCACACAAGGCGGCCCATCCGGACTTTAACATCGCACAGGTGCACTTCTTTCCGCTGGGCGGGATCAAGACCAACGCAACATGGGCCATCGAAAACGGCGGCGCCTCGGCGCGTCCGGTTTCGGCCGCCTGACATCATACAAAGAAAGACCTCCATGACCCGCACCATCGTCGAATCCAAGTCCAAGACGGCCATTATCGGCTTTGACCAGCCATTTTGCGTGATTGGAGAACGGATCAATCCCACCGGCCGCCGTGTCCTGAACGAACAGCTGGAGTCGGGTGATTTTTCCATGGTCGAAGCCGACGCCGTGGCCCAGGTCCAGGCCGGGGCCACGATGCTCGACATCAATTCCGGCGCGGTCTTCAAGAACAAGATGGCCGAGGATGTGCGCTATGCCGACAACAACTTTGTAGAACCGCCACTGATGAAACAGCTGGTCGGTCTTGTGCAGGGCATCGTTGATGTGCCGCTTTGCATCGACAGCTCGGTGCCCGAGGCGCTCGAAGCGGGGCTCGAAGCCTGCGAGGGCCGTCCGTTGGTCAATTCGGTCACCGGCGAAGACGACAAGCTGGAAAAGGTCCTGCCGCTCTGCGCCAAGTACAACGTGCCCGTGGTGGCGATCTCGAACGACGAAACCGGGATTTCCGAAGACCCCGATGTCCGTTTCGCCGTGGCCAAGATGATCGTGCAGCGTGCGGCAGATCACGGAATTCCGGCGCATGACGTCGTCGTGGACCCGCTTGTGATGCCGATTGGCGCCATGGCCACGGCCGGTCTGCAGGTGTTCACGCTGGTGCGTCGCCTGCGCGAAGAACTGGGTGTGAACACCACATGCGGCGCGTCCAACATCTCGTTCGGCCTGCCCAATCGCCATGGCATCAACAACGCCTTTCTGCCGATGGCCATGGGCGCGGGTATGACATCGGCGATCATGAATCCCATTGCCCTGCCGGTCAAAGCCGCCGATCTCGCGGCCAAGCGCGAAGAAGCCGCCGCCGCCGGCATCGTGATCCCCGATGGTGCCGATGATGAAACGCTGTGCCGTCTCTTTGGCCTGGGATCGACCAAGGCGCGCGCGGGCAAGGAGATGGAGGCCATTCGTGCCGCCAACTTCCTGACCAACAATGACCCGCATGGCGGCGACTGGATCAAGTTCAACAAAGCCCCGCCCAAACCCGGTGAAGAAGACACCGGCCGTGGTGGCCGCGCCGGAAGCCGGCGCCGGCGCAGGGCCTGATCCGCAACCGCCGCCCGGACGACCCGCGTCGCGGCTGCGGGGTGATGCCTGCTCTGACACGTGCAGCGGCGATCTGAGGATCTGTCCCCGTAGGTCCACCGGGCTGTGCGGCCAATGGCGGACCGTCGCAGGGATCTGACCCGCGTTGCAGGGGGCTTTGGTCCGGTTGGCCGGCACTGCGGGGCACAGGCCGGATATCAGGGCCGCTGCCGTCTATTCTTTCTTGCGGTGCTGCGCACGGACCTGTCCGGCGTGCGGGGGCGTCCGAAGATCCCGCGGATCCGGGTCTCAGACCAGGCCCAGGTCGCGTCCCAGCATGGCGGCATGGGTTCGGTTCTTTGCGCCCAGCTTGCGCGACAGCGTTTTGACATGCAGCTTGACCGTCACTTCCTGAATGTCGAAATCCCGTGCGATTTCCTTGTTCAGCTTGCCCTCGGCCACGCCCTGCAAGACGTCTCTTTCGCGCGGTGTCAGATGTACCGTGTCGTCATCGGTGTTCACTTCCGCCGGGCAAAAGATCTCTCCGCCGAGCATGAGATTCACACCGGAGACCAACCCCTGCGGCGTCAGCGTCTTTGGCAGAAACCCCGACGCACCGGCGCGCAGAACGCGCCGCGCCACGTCTGCCGGGGCAGTTCCCGACATGATGGCAATCGGGCAATCGGCTACGGCCTTCATGCGTTCAAGACCTTCGAGTCCGTTCATTCCCGGCATCCTGAAATCCAGAACGATCAACCTGAAGGGGCCCAGACTGGCATGCACGCGCAGCGCTTCCATCAGCGTCCGGGTCTGGACCACGTCGAAACCACCCTCGCGACGCATGTAGGCCGATAGCGTTTCCCGCACGAGATCGTGGTCGTCCGCCAGAAGAATGCGAGTCATCATCCGTGCCCAATTGTCTGCGTCTGAAGGTCCCCGGTCACTTATAGGTTGCTCGACGTGCCATCATCAACCCCTGCGATTGTCGGCTCCGGCCTTGCTTTCACGCGGCCACGGATGCGATCACGCGACGGGTGGCCGGAATGCGCACTGTCACCGCGCAGGCGGCACGCTCATGTAAACTGGCTCATGGAAACTAGACCACCAGGGCGCAACGCTATAGCGTGTGCCAGGGTTGATCCTCAGGGCCTGGCAATGACGTCCACCACAAAGAGATCCGGCGTTATCGCCTGGCTCAAGAGCACCAGGGGGCTTTCCGTCCTGGGCGGTCTTCTGTCGGTGTTCGTATTCGGCTGTGCGGTTCTGACGAGTCAGGTCTTCATGCAACTGCGCGACCTGCGTGAGGTCGAACACGGTCTCCCCGAACACCGCATCGCGGATATTGAACCGGCGCATGGCGAGCTGATGGCGGCGCTTGATGCGGTGATACGCGGCGAAACCGATGCCATGCCTCATGCCATAGGGCGCCTGGCGGCTCTGTCGGATCGCGTGGCGCAGGTGCTGCGTGCGGACAAGGCCACACCGGACCTGACCGGGCCGGACACAATCGGGACGCTGCAAGAACTCGACGCGGCGCTGCAGCGCGTGGCGCCGGTGATCGCGCAAGCGGACAGCATCTCCTCCGACGAAGGTGCCCGTCAGGCCGACGCGTTGCGCGCCTTCACGGTCCCGCTGCACCAGCTGACACAATCGGCTGTTCTGGCGCAGGCCCGGCGGATTGCCGCGGAACGCACAGCGCTGACCGACCGGTTGCGGCAGCTTGCGATCATGGCAGCGGCCATGATTGTGACCATGTCCGCCCTGATGGTGCAGCTTTGGCGTCTTTACCGAAGGTTTCGGCGCCACGCGAACACGAACCGGGCCGTATCGGACCGATTGCGCACGATACTGGACACGGCGCTTGATGCGGTTGTGGTGGTCGATGAGACCGGCACGATCCGAGAGGCAAATCCGGCTGCAAAGGCATTGTTCAACCTGTGCACGCCCACCGGTCTGCGGCGCAACATCGCGGCGGTGCTTTCGCGCCGCGACGAAGACGGCATGATCGGCGAAGTCACCGGCACACGACTGATGGCGTCTTGCGAGAATGGCACCAACCGGTGCAGCAAGCTGCTGGCACGCAACCCGGAGGGTGTGCTTTTCCCGGTCGAGATGTCAGCCGCTCTGGCGGTGCAGGATGGCCGCAAGGTCACGGTCTGCTATCTGCGCGACATCTCGCGCCGCATTCGTGCCGAGGCCGAGATGAAGCAGGCGCATGACCGGCTCGTGACAAGCGAACAGACACATGCGCGGTTTCTGGGAATGATCAGCCATGAAATGCGCACGCCGCTGAATGGCATTGTCGGAACGCTTGACCTTCTTGAAGAAACGCATCTGAACGAGGAACAGCACACCTATACGAAGATCATGCAGGGCGCATCGCAGCAGTTGCTGACCCAGATCAACGATGCGCTGAACCTGACCCAGACCAGCGGCGGAAAGGTGTCCCTGACCCGGAAAGTCTTTGATCTTGATGCACTGCTTGACGAAGCGGTGGCCAGTCAACGCAGCCTTGCCGACAGCATGGGCACGTCGCTGACGCTTCGGCTTCCGAAACACAAGCTGGGTTGCGTGAAGGGTGATCGAGCGCGCGTGCTTCAGATCCTCGTCAACCTGATGTCGAATGCGGTGAAGTTCACGCGAAACGGCACCGTGACGATCGAGGTCGCGCGGTCTTCGGGCAAGTCGAAATGGGTCGAGTTTCAGGTGTCCGATACCGGCGTGGGCATCCCGGAGCGGGACCTCAAGCGCATCTTCGACGATTTCGTCAGGCTCCGGCCCGAAGACGGCAACGGCGCGACGGGCACCGGGCTGGGTCTCGGGATCGTGCGGGAACTCGTCTCGCAGATGCGCGGAAAGCTCGGCGCGGAAAGCATCGAAGGCGAAGGCAGTCTTTTTTGGGTCCGACTTCCGTTGCGCGCCGCCAAACAGGCGCAGGTCGCGCCAGAGCCGGCAACCGTGTCTGATGGTCTGCCACGCCGTCTCGATGTTCTTGTTGTCGAGGACAATGAGACCAGCCGTTTTGTGCTTGGCGAGATGCTGCGCAAGGACGGACACAGAGTGACGACCGCCGAATGTGGCCGGAGCGCCGTCAAAAAGGCGAATATCAAGGCGTTTGACCTGATTTTGATGGATGTGCGCATGCCGGGGCTCGACGGAAAGCGCGCCGCGCGGCGCATACGTGACGGCGGCGGCCCGTCATCCGCGGCCCGCCTGCTGTTTCTGACCGCCCATGTCGAGACCGACGCACGCGCCAGTTTTCGCGGACTGGGCGCGGAGGCCGTCCTTGCCAAGCCTCTGCGCCGTGCGGCGCTTCGCGAGATACTTGCAGCCGTGCCCGCGACAGGTGCTGCCCCTGTTCATGACCCGGATCCGGACCGCGACACCGTGGAGCACGACATGCCCATCAAACAGGGCAGCGCCAAGGACACGACCGAACCCTTTGACGTAATTGATGACTCTGTCCTTTCGCAACTGCAGGATACCCTGACCCGTGACAGGTTTGATGTGTTGCTGCAGCGCTTCGAGACGGAAGGCACCCGTTTTATCGAGGAGATCTCGACGCACCCTCACCAGAACCGCAGCGAAGATCTCGGGAGCCGGCTGCACGTCTTCGCGGGATCCGCCGCGACGTTTGGCGCAACGACCCTTCAACGTGCGTTGTGCGAAACCGAGGCCACGCTTCAGGACGGTGAACCGGACCAGATCCAAAGCGTGCTGGGCACGCTTCCCGGCATATGGGAACGCACGCGCGAAGGGTTGCACGATCGCAGAAAAGTGGCCTGAGCCCCCCGGTGGATCTTTACTTTCGGATGTCTGCCGGGATCTATTCGAAAAAATCGAAACCGGTTGCGGAAGAGGTCTGCAATGAAATCCTCTCGGCTCAGTCTGAAATGGCTTGACGTCTTTGTAGCCGCCGCGCGCACCGGCTCGGTTCAGGACGCCGCCGAGGAAACCGGCGTGTCGATCAGCACCGCCTCGCATCATCTGCGACAGCTTGAATCCACGCTGGGCACGGCGCTTTTCGATCATGGCCGCCGCCCCATGCGCGTGACACCGGCGGGGGCTGTCTTTCACCGTGAAATCGACACCGCCCTTCGGCTGATACGACGCGCCGAAGCACAGGTGCGCGCGGGTGATCTGGCGCAGACCGGACAGTTGTCCCTGGCGCTGATCGAGGATTTCGATACAGATATTGCGCCGGAACTGGCCCGGCTTCTGACCGAGGCCATGCCGCGATGCCAGTTTCGGCACCTGACGCGCACCAGCCGCGAGGTGCTTGATCTGTTGCGGGATCAGGATATCGAGATCGGCGTCGCGGCAAGTCCGGACACGCTGGCCCCGACAGTGTCGGAAACCCCGCTTTTGCGCGATCCGTTCGTTCTGGCCAGACCATCGACAGCAATGGCAGAGCCGGACTCATTGTTGAACGGCGGCGGCAATCTGCCCTTCCTTCGCTATGCACCGGATCAGCTGATGGCGCGCCAGATCGAGGCGCACCTGCGCCGGATCAAACGCCCCTTGCCCGCCGGTCATGTCTTCGACAGCACCCAGACCCTGCTGCGGCTCGTGGCAGAGGGCGCAGGCTGGACCATCACGACCCCGATGAACTACCTGCGCGCGCGGCCCTGGCACCGGCAAATCCGCCTTTCGCCCTTTCCCGGCCGCAGCTTTGCCCGTCAACTTTCTGTTTTCACAACAGAACTGACCGATCCCTCTGTCGCGCAAAGCGTAACGGAAACGTTGCGACGTCTGGTCGAGGCGCGCGCCGTCGCACCGGCCCTGGCCGAGATGTCATGGCTGGCGCCGCATTTTCGCGTTCTGGACAGCACGGCCGGCTGAGCCAGAGGTCCGGGTCACGTCAGAATCTCGAACTTGTCCCGGATTTCAGCGTCCTGCTCGGGGCTCAGGTAGCGCGGGCGATGGGTCGCCAGAATGTCGCGCGCCCTGTCCCGTGCAACGGCCCAGGCCTGTGGCGCACCGTTTTCGGCCCAAACGCGCGGCATGTCGCGATCTGCGAGGTTCGGATAGACATAGTCGCGGTTCATCGCCTGCAAGGTTTGCTGACCGCCGAGAAAATGGCCCTCTCCCAGAACCGCCTCGCAGATCCCCGGCAAATCAAGCGTGTCGTCGTTGACCTCGATGCCGCGCAACGCACGGTAAGTCGCCGCGTGCATTTCGTCATCCAGCACAAACGCCTCGAAGCTCGCACCAAGCAGCGAGGCGGTCATGCCAGAGCTTTCGTAGATCAGGTTACCGCCCGCCAGCGCGGCCGCCAGCGACGTCATGGCCTTTTCCGCCCCGTGCTGCGCGTCGATTGCCTTGGCATCCGTCATCGAGGCCGCGACCCCGCTCGGCAGGCCGAGCCAGTTGCTGATCTGTGCCGAGGCCGAATTCAGCACGGCAATCTCGCCCCCGCCGCCAGCAAACGCGCCGGTGCGCAGGTCAATGACCAGCGGCCAGTTTGAAAAGATCATCGGATGGCCCGGCGCGATCACCTGCAGCATGACCAGACTGGCCAGAGTCTCGGCCAGCGACTGCGCAAGAAACCCCGCCAGCGTTGCCGGCGCGGTCGCACCGGCCTGCGCCGCCGTAATCAGGGAGACCGGAATATTGTGCTCGACACAGGCAAAGGTCACATCCACCGCATCTTCGCCAAACCGCATCGGACTTATGACCGGGCTGATATGCGCCTTGAGCCAGGGACGCTGCGCGAACGCCCCCGCGCCACCCGCCGCAATGTCCAGCATGGTGACGATCCGCGCCACATGGCTGGCATCGCTGAAGGCCGTGCCCACCGGGCGCGTCGTATTGGACAAAAGCGCGTAGGCCGTGTTCACATCCAGCGCGAAAATATCCTCGACATCGGTTGCGATGCAGCATCGCGTGAACCAGCTGATATTGGTCAGCTTGTCCTGAAGTCGCGTGAAATCGTGCAGATCGCGCAGGGTCGAAGCCCGGTAAAGCCCCGACTCCAGGTCAAGCACCTGAACCGCTGCGCCCCCGGTGCCGAAATGTACCCTGTCCCCGCCCAGGGTGATCGACCGGTCCGGATCGCGGCCGTGAAACGTGAATTCGTTCTGCGCAGTCGCGATGGCCGTCAGAACCATGTCTTCGGGCATGCAAATACGTTTGTTTTCGCCAGTTTGCGCCCCATTCTTCAGAAGAATATCGGCAAGCCGGTCAGGCACTTCCCCCATGCCGAGGCCAGACAGAAGCCGCAACGCCGCACTGAAGATCTTTCTGCAGTCGTCTTCGCTCAGCGGCTGATATCTTCCGCCACGCTGACCGGGCGGCGCCGGGTTCACGGCAGGAGGCGCCGCGGCGACCTTGTGCCGCTGTTCCCGCCCTGATCTTCGCCGCGCCGTCATGCCGTGTCTCCGCCCCCGCGTGCCATATCAGCGGACAGGCCACGACGGGACGCAACGACTTTAGCTCATATTCCGAATAAATCTCATCTGTATTTCCAAAAAATAAAAACCCACCGCAAAGGATTTGACGCCGCGCAGCGCGCTCCGCCCTATGGGTGCGGTTTGATCGGTGCCGCACTCGGCACGCTGTGGAGGTGGCCATGAAAACTCAGACACGCTGCGTCGTGATTGGTGGTGGCATCGCGGGATGCTCGACGCTCTATCACCTCACGCGCGAAGGCTGGAGCGATGTCGTGCTGGTCGAGCGCGACGAACTGACCTCCGGCACCACGTGGCATTCGGCCGCGCAGGTGACGAATTTCGGGATGAACCAGACCATGGTGGGCCTCAAGAGTCATTCCATCGCCCTGTACCGGGAGCTTGCCGACGATCCCGACTATCCGATCAACTACCATCACGGCGATGGCGGCATTCGTCTTGCCAATACCGAGGCGCAGATGGACGGCTACCGGCACTTTGCGTCGATGGCGCGGGGCATGGGCGTCACGTTCGAGGTGATTGACGCCGCGGAATGCGCGCGCCGTCACCCGCTGATTTCGACCGACAACCTGCTGGGAGGGCTCTGGGACCCCATGGACGGGGATATTGATCCCGCACAGCTGTGTCAGGCTCTGGCGCGCCGCGCACGCAAGGCGGGGGCGGAGGTGTACCGCCACACATCCGTCACCGGTCTCACCCAGCATCCCGATCACAGTTGGACCGTGCACACAGACAAAGGCGATATTTCTTGCGAAATCCTTGTGAATGCGTGCGGTTACCGGGTCAATGAGGTCGGCGCCATGATGGGGGTGCATCATCCCGTGATGTCGATGGAACACCAGTATTTCGTGACCGAAGCGATCCCCGCCATTGCCGAGGCGGGGCACCGCATGCCTTTGCTGCGCTGCCCGATCTCGGACTACTACTGCCGCCAGGAAAAGCAGGGCCTTCTGATCGGTTTTTACGAACAGGGCTGCCGAACCTGGGGCATGGACGGCATTGATCCCAATTTCACCAACGCGCTTTGCCCGGATGACCTGGACCGGGTCAGCGATGTTCTGGAGGGCGCCTTTGCCCGGATGCCCGCGATCACGGAGGTAGGCATTCACACAATCGTGAACGGTCCGATCACCTATTCGATGGATGGCGCGCCGCTGGTGGGTCCGGTACCGGGCAAACGCAACGCGTTTTGCATCATTGGCCTGCGCGCCGGTCTTGGAGAAGGCGGCGGGCACGGCTGGCTGCTGGCGCAGCAGATTGTTCATGGCGAAGCCTGCTACGACACCTGGCCTCTGGATCCGCGCCGCTTTACCGGTCACGGCAACGTGGAACTGACCGCGCTGAAGGCAATCGAGGACTATCAGAACGAGTTCCGGTTCGAGTTCCCGCACGAGCACCGGCCCGCCGGGCGCCCTGTGAAGACCACACCGCTCACCCCGGTTCTGGCGGCGGAGGGGGCTGAGTTTCACCCTGTAAACGGCTGGGAACGAGCAGATTTCTTCAAACCGGACCCAAACTATGAAGAGCCGCACGGCTTTCGTTTCAGCGACGTCGAGCCGATAATCGGGGCGGAAGTTACCGCGGTTCAGGCCAGCGTCGGTCTG